>NZ_KV786623.1:0-15575 GCF_001806955.1 Burkholderia sp. HMSC10F09 | reverse complement strand
GGGCGCGGCTGCGCCGTCGAGCGCCGCAACGGCCGCGGCGCCGCTGACGCCGCCGATCCCGAAGGCGCCAACCTTCGGCCATGTGCTCGCCGATGCGAAGGGCGCGGCGCCGCAGGCGCAAGCGCAAGCGCAAACGCAGGCACAAGCGCAAGCCGCCGCGCAGCCGGCATCGGCCACGCCGCCGAGTGCAGCGGCGACGCAACCCGACGCGCATACGGCCGCTGCCGCGACCGACGCGGCCGAACCGAATGCCGCCGCAACGCTCGCGGCGGCCGCCGCGACCGCCGCCGCGCATGCGAATCTCCCGACGCCGCCGGCATCGGCCGCGATCGCCGCGGCGAACGCGCACGTGCTCGCGCCGCCGGTCGGCACCGCCGACTGGACGGACGCGTTGAGCCAGAAGGTCGTGTTCCTGTCGAATGCGCACCAGCAAAGCGCCGAGCTGACGCTGAACCCGCCGGACCTCGGGCCGCTGCAGGTCGTGCTGCGCGTCGCGGACAACCACGCGCATGCGCTGTTCGTATCGCAGCATGCGCAGGTGCGCGACGCGGTCGAAGCCGCGCTGCCGAAGCTGCGCGACGCGATGGAAGCGGGCGGGCTCGGGCTCGGCAGCGCGACCGTCAGCGACGGCGGCTTCGCATCGCAGCAGCAGCCGCAACAGCAGTTCGCCGGCGGCCGGCCGTCGCAGCGCGCGGGCGGCGGGTCGTCAGGCGCCGATGCACCGGTCGACGCCGCGCCATCCGCGACGGCCGCATCGAGCGCCGCCGTCGCGCGCCGCGCGGGCCTCGTCGATACGTTCGCCTGAACATCGCGCCGCGCCGCACGCCGCTCAGCGGCCGTGCACGGTGGCCGCGGGCTGATCGCGCGGCACGCCGCCCCTGCGCGCGGCGACGATGAAGTCCGCCGCGCGTTCGCCGATCATCACCGACGGCGCATTCGTGTTGCCGCCGATCAGCGTCGGCATCACCGACGCATCGACGACGCGCAACCCTTCGACGCCGCGCACGCGCAGTTGCGGATCGACGACCGCGCGCGCGTCCGAGCCCATCCGGCACGTGCCGACCGGGTGATAGATCGTGTCCGCATGCGCGACGATCGCTTCGCGCAGCTCGGCTTCGCTCTGATCCGGATGCGTGTAGAGCTCGCGACCGCCCTGCGAGGCGAGCGGCGGCTGCGACAGGATGCGGCGCATCGCCTGCGCGCCGCGCACGAGCAGGTCGAGATCGCGCGAATCGCTGAAAAAGCGCGGATCGATCAGCGGCGCGTCGCGCGCGTCGCCGCTCGCGAGTGCGACCGTGCCGCGGCTGTACGGCCGCAGCGCACACACGTGCAGCGAATAGCCGAATCCCCAGTGCATCTTGCGATTGTGATCGTCGACGAGCGCCGTGCAGAAATGCAGCTGCAGGTCCGGCCGATCGAGCGACGGATCGCTCTTGATGAAGCCGCCCGCTTCCGCGACGTTGCTCGTCATCATTCCCGTGCGGCTCGAGAAATAGCGGGCAAGCGCGGGCGTCATCTTCGCGATCCCGCGCAGGCAGATGCCGACCAGCTCCGACGAATTCACGCGCGTGTTGATGATGAAGTCGATGTGGTCGATCAGGTTTTCACCGACGTCCGGCGCATCGTGCACGACCGCGATCCCGTGCCGGCGCAACTGCGCGGCGGGCCCGATGCCCGAGCACATCAGCAGTTGCGGCGAGTTGAACGCGCCCGCCGACAGGATCACTTCCGCGCGCGCGCCGAGCGTCTCGATGCGTCCGTTGCGCGACACCGCGACGCCGACCGCACGCTTGCCGTCGAAGCCGACGCGCAGCACGGTCGCATCGGTGATCACGTGCAGGTTCGGCCGGTTGCGGCCGTAGATGTATGCGCGCGCGACGCTGCAGCGCGACCCGTCGCGATGCGTGACCTGATAGAAGCCGACGCCTTCCTGCGTCGCGCCGTTGAAGTCGTCGTTGAGCGGATAGCCGGCCGCATGCGCGGCCGCGATGAATCGTTCGGAGAACGGATTGCGAAAGCGCAGATCCGATACCGTCAGCGGACCGTCGGCGCCATGCCATGCATCGGCGCCGCGCTGGTTGCCTTCCGCGCGGCGGAAATACGGCAGCACGTCCTGCCAGCCCCAGCCGGTCGCGCCGAGCTGCGCCCATTCGTCGTAGTCGCTCGGATGGCCGCGCGTATAGATCATCGCGTTGATCGCGCTCGAGCCGCCCATGCCACGGCCGCGCGGCTGATAGCCGCGGCGCCCGCCCAAGCCCGGCTGCGGCACGGTCTCGTAGCCGTAGTTGGTGCGCAGCTTGAACGGCACGAGCGCCGCGATGCCGACCGGCATGTTGACGAGCAGATTGCGCTCGGTGTGCGGGCCGGCTTCGATGAGTGCGATCGTCGCGTCCGGGCACGCGTCGGCGAGGCGCGCGGCGACGCTCGAACCGCCCGAGCCGCCGCCGACGATGATGTAGTCGTATTGCATGTCACGTCTCCTTCGTGTCATGCGGGGCGCCCGGCGCGGCCCGGGTCCCGCTTGTAATGTTCGGGCATTGTAGGAACGGCCGTCTGCTGCGCGGCGCGACGATTCAAGAGCGATTCCTCTAAACGTGCGCGTGGACTAAATTTAAGATGTGCCGATTGACTGCGCGCGATGCACCGGCCGCCAGAAGCCGATCCGTCGCGAAACGGGAGAGAGACGATGCAGCGTCAGGTTCTGCAGGCCGCATGCCGCCCGGACGACCGGGACGCGCCGCGCGGCCTGCGCATTTCATTTCAAACGCGCACGTGCACGGCCGCGCATGGTACGACGCGCGCGTCCGGCGCGAATCGAACGGCGATAGCCATTGCCGACCGTTTGGACGGTCTGCGCGCGCAACGATTCGACGGGTCGCGCGCAGTGTCCCGTGCGCGCGTTGCCGCGCACGGCAACGGTGCATCGCCCGGTGATCGCTCGTTGCACGTGCGGCGCCATTCGACGCTGCGCGATGCCGCGCACGCATGCCACGCGCGGCGTACTCCGTGCGGCGTCACCGTCGCGCGGGCGCGACGCTTGCCGTCCCGCCTCGCCTGCTGCCGCCCGACGCGCACCGACATCCTGAAGGAGACGACATGAAGAACGATCTGCCCGAACTGGCGCCGCAAGCGCAGCCGTCGATCGACGCACTCGATACGCTGCTGCGCGAGCAGCGCGCGGCCTATCTGCGTGCGCCGTATCCGGCATGGGAGACGCGCGCGCGGCATCTGCGCGCGCTGCGCACGATGCTGATCGACCACGCGGACGCGCTCGCCGATGCGATCAGCGCGGACTTCGGCCATCGTTCGAAGCAGGAAGTGCTGCTCGCGGAAATCTGGATGGCGAAGGAAGAGATCGACGATGCGCTGCGGCACGGCAAACGCTGGATGAAGCCGATGCGCAAGCCGATGAACAAGTGGCTGCGCCCCGCACGCGCGAAGGTGATCCCGCAGCCGCTCGGCGTGGTCGGCATCGTCGCGCCGTGGAACTACCCGGTGCTGCTCGCGGCCGGCCCGCTCGTCTGCGCGCTGGCGGCCGGCAATCGCGCAATGATCAAGATGTCCGAACTGACGCCGCGCACCGCTGCGTTGTTCGAGCAGCTGATCGCGACGACGTTCGCGCGCGACCACGTCGCCGTCGTGAACGGCGATGCGCAGGTCGGCGCCGCGTTCAGCGCGCTGCCGTTCGATCACCTGCTGTTTACCGGTTCGACGCAAGTGGGCCGCCACGTGATGCGCGCGGCGGCCGACAACCTGACGCCCGTGACGCTCGAACTCGGCGGCAAGTCGCCGGCGATCATCGGTCCGAACGCGCGCTTCGATGCGGCCGTCGACGCGATCGTCGCCGGCAAGACGCTGAACGCCGGGCAGACCTGCATCGCGCCCGACTACGTGCTGCTGCCGCGCGGCATGGAGGCCGCGTTCATCGAGCGCGCGCGCGCCCGCTTCGCGACGCTCTATCCCGATCTGCAAAACAACGGCGACTACACGACGATCGTGTCCGACCGCCATTTCGCGCGACTGCAGCAACTCGCGAGCGACGCGCAGGCGGCGGGCGCGCAGTTGCACGCGCTGTCCGACGCGGCATCGGATCCGGCGTCGCGCCGCTTCGTGCCGTGTGCGCTCACGCACGTGCCGGCGTCGGCGCAGGTAATGCACGAGGAGATCTTCGGGCCGCTGCTGCCGCTCGTGCCGTACGAGCGGCTCGACGAAGCAATTGCGTACGTGAACGCGCGCCCGCGTCCGCTCGCGCTTTATCTGTTCGACGAGGATGCGGGCACGATCGAGCGCGTGATGCACGAGACGATCTCCGGCGGCGTGACGGTCAACGAGACGCTGATGCACATCGCGTGCAGCAGCCTGCCGTTCGGCGGCGTGGGCGCGAGCGGGATGGGCGCGTATCACGGCTACGACGGCTTCGTCACGTTCTCGAAGATGAA
Source organism: Burkholderia sp. HMSC10F09 (assembly GCF_001806955.1). Lineage (NCBI taxonomy): Bacteria > Pseudomonadati > Pseudomonadota > Betaproteobacteria > Burkholderiales > Burkholderiaceae > Burkholderia > Burkholderia sp. HMSC10F09. The sequence continues at coordinate 11,136 of NZ_KV786623.1, read as the reverse complement.
GCCGGTCGTCATGCAGCCGCGGATCAACCTGCGCGGACTGATCGCACCGCCGTACGGCAAGCGCTTCGCGGCGGTGATCAAGCTGATGCTGAAGTTCTAGGGTCTGCCGACATACGGAAGGGGCGGGCGTCGCGACGAGAACGGTTGCGCGCGACGCAGCGAATGCTTGGCGTATCGGGCACGAGTCGCCCGGCGGCGAGCGGCCGTCATCGGCAGATGCAAGCGGCCGCGGTTGCCGCGCGTGCCGTCACACCGGCCACAACGGCCCTTCCTGCATCGCACCGATCTGCTCGCGCAGTTCGAGCACGCGCGCTTCCCAGTATCGATGCGTGTTGAACCACGGAAACGCTGCCGGGAATGCGGGATCGTCCCAGCGTCGCGCGAGCCACGCCGCGTAATGGATCAGCCGCAACGTGCGCAGCGCTTCGACGAGATGCAGCTCGCGCGGCTCGAATTCGCAGAAATCCTCGTAGCCGGCGAGCAGGTCCGCGAGCGCGCGCGATGCGCCCGCGCGATCGCCGGGCAGCAACAGCCACAGATCCTGCACCGCGGGCGCCATCCGGCTGTCGTCGAAGTCGACGAAATGCGGGCCCGCATCGGTCCACAGCACGTTGCTCGGATGGCAGTCGCCATGCGTGCGCAGCATGCGGATCTCGCCTGCGCGCTCGAACGCCGCCTCGACGCCTTCGAGCGCGAGCGCGACGGCCGTTTCGTACGCGGGCCGTACGTCGTCGGGAATGAAATCGTGCGCGAGCAGATAGTCGCGCGGCTCGTAGCCGAACGTGCGGATGTCGAGCGACGGACGCGCGACGTACGGTTGCGTCGCACCGACCGCATGAATGCGGCCGATGAAGCGGCCGAGCCATTCGAGCGTATCGCTGCGATCGAGATCGGGCGCGCGGCCGCCGCGGCGCTCGAAGATCGAGAAGCGGAAGCCGCCGAACGCATGCAGCGTGCGGCCGTCGAATGGGCGCGCCGGCACGGCCGGAATCTCGCGCGTGGCGAGTTCGGCGACGAATGCGTGTTCCTCGAGGATCGCTTCGTCAGACCAGCGCGCCGGACGGTAAAACTTCGCGACGACGGGCGGGCCGTCTTCGACGCCGACCTGATAGACGCGGTTTTCGTAGCTGTTCAGCGCAAGGAGGCGCCCGTCGGTCCGCAGACCGGCCGGCATCAGCACGCTGTCGAGCGCATCGAGCACGCACTCGGGCGTGAGACCGGCAAACGGCGGGCCGTCGGGAGAAGCGGGGGCGGAGGTGACGTCGTTCATCCCCCGCATTGTGCCGCGCGCCGCGCCGAAAGACGAGCGTTCGGCACGGCGCGCTCGATCAGTGGATCGCCGCGCCGGCCGGCAGCACGGATTCGCCGGTGTCGATCAGATCCTCGAGAAAGAACGGCTCGGTGTTGAGTTCCTTGGACTCGCCCGGCACGCCCGCGTACCAGGTCACCATGGCCATGTCGCCCAGGATGCGCTGGACGATCCCGCGCGCGCCCTTCGGCACCGCGATATGGGTAGTGCAAACAATCGACCCGACATGCATGATGGTTCCCCACTCTTGAAACTTGAAACGCGGCCTTGTGGAAGGCCGGCAAACGCGCGATCGGCGCCGCTCTCGCCGGAGCGTTGCGCGCGATCCCATTGTTCACGGTTTATCGAAGCGCGAAAAGAAGAAGAAGCGGGCAAAGCGCCGCGATTTCGTCGAATGTCTCCAATCAACCACTGCGCCGCACGGGCGCTTGCTCGCGCGGATGCCCCCATCATACCCTGTCGCCTGTCGGCCGCCGCCGATTCCGCGCAAGCGCATCCGGCGCGTATGCAGGCGCGCGCAGCAGGCGCGCGCAGCGGGCATGCATGTCGAGCGGCGGCGATCCACGCATCCGTTGCCGGCGTGCGCGCAATGCGGTACCTTTGACGTTCATTCGCATTCCACTGCCTTCGACACGATGCATTCGCTCACGTCCGCCTTTGCGAGATGCCGGCCGCTGCCCGACGCGCGGCCGCGGGCGTGCACGCATCCGTCGATTCTTCCCCCGCCTGTCGCACCGCCGCTCGTCGGCGCCGCGCCGCCCCCGCCGGCACTCGCCGGCTGATCGGCCGGCCTTTCGCTTCGTCTTCCATTCGCCGCCTGTCGACGTTCGTGCGCCTTGACGCACGCGCGTCGTGACGCGTGCGCATGGAACGTTCCGATTCGTTCAGACAGGTGAATTCCTATGGTTTCGTTCAAACCCGCGCTACGCGCGCATGGGGCGACGTCGCTGTTCGTGCTGCTTTGGAGCAGCGGCGCGATCTTCGCCGAACTCGGCTTGCGTCATGCCTCCGCCTTCGTATTTCTCGCCGCGCGCTTCGCGCTCGCCTCGCTCGTGCTGCTCGTGCTCGCGCGCCTGCGCGGGCGCTGGCTGCCGCCGCGCGGCGAACGGCGCATGACGGTACTGACCGGCGTGCTGATGATGGGCGGCTACTCGATCTTCTATCTGCTCGCGCTCGAACGCGGCATCGCGCCCGGCGTGCTTGCGACGATCCTCGGCGTACAGCCGATCCTGACGCTCGCTTTCGTCGAGCGTCGTTGGCAACCGATGCGCGTTGCCGGGCTCGCGCTGGCGCTCGCGGGACTGGCGCTCGTCGTCTGCCGCGGCATCGGCGATGCGCGGCTGCCGATGTCCGGCATTGCATGCGCGCTGCTGGCGCTCGGCGCGCTGACGGTCGGCTCGCTGCTGCAAAAGCGCGTGCGCGCCGCGCCCGCCGACGTGCTGCCGCTGCAGAACGCGATCGGGCTCGTGCTGTGCGCGATGGTCCTGCCGTTCCGGCCGATCGCGTTCGACGTGAGCTGGGCGTTCGTCGTCCCGCTGCTGTGGCTCGGCATCGTGATCTCGGTCGTCGCGCAGCTGCTGTTCTACCGCTTGATGCAGCGCGGCGATCTCGTCAACGTGACGAGCCTGTTCTACCTCGTGCCGATCGTCACCACGCTGATGGACGCAATGTGGCTCGGCAATCGCCCCGCGCCGCTCGCGCTCGTCGGCATGGCGGCGATCGTCGCCGGCCTCGCGCTGGTGTTCCGCACGCCGGCTACACGCGCGCAGTCCGGCCGCGCATGAGCGAGCGGCCGCCGCACAGCCGGTGTGGCGGCCGCCTCGCCGACGATGCGGCGTTGCGCCGGGAAACCGCAATCAATGTGAAAGACTGATGCAAGGCATTCGTCGAATACGCGAAAAAATGCGCGGTTTTCCGGGTTTTCCGCAGACTTTTTAATGGTTCGGATAGCGAAAAACGCCGCCGCGTTGCCTATACTCGAAACGACGTCCCGCTCGCGATCGGGACGCATGAAACGAGACATGCCCGGCATGGCGCCGGAGCCGCATGCGGCTTCGGCACACGTAGGAGACACGCATGACGACCTATTTCACGATCGGCGACTTCATCCTTCTGATCCCGATGGCGCTCGCCGGCGCGCTATTTCTCGGCGCAGTGCCGTGTGCGACGCAGTTCCGCCACAACCTGCTGCGCGCGCTGGGCGTGATTCTCGGCGTCGGCGTGGCGGTGCTGCTCGTCGAAGGGCTACCGGCACTGATCTAGCGGCACGCGCAGGCGCGCCGCCGATGCGCTCGTCGTGCCGCGCTGCTGCGGCGCGCGCGAACGCGCGCACGCCGCATCGCTTGCCGTTCAGATCGCCTGATCGGTCGACGGCTTTTCCCACAGATTGATCCCGCCTTCGGTCGCGTAGCGATCGATTTCGGCGAGCTCCTCGGCCGAGAACTCGAGGTTCTTCAGCGCGCCGACGTTTTCGCGCACCTGCTCCGCGCGGCTCGCGCCGATCAGCGCGGACGTCACGCGGCCGCCGCGCAGCACCCAGGCGAGCGCCATCTGCGCGAGGCTCTGCCCGCGCCGTTGCGCGATCTCGTTCAGCTTGCGCACGTGCTCGAGGTTGGTCGCGCTCAGATGCTCCTCCTTCAGCGAGCCGCCGCCCGGCTTGTTCACGCGCGCATCGGCCGGCACGCCGCCGAGGTATTTCGACGTCAGCAGCCCTTGCGCGAGCGGCGTGAATGCGATGCTGCCCGTGCCGATCTCGTCGAGCGTGTCGAGCAGCTCGCGTTCGATCCAGCGGTTCAGCATGTTGTACGACGGCTGATGGATCAGCAGCGGCACCTTGTACTGCGCGAGCAGTTCGGCCATCTCGCGCGTTTTCGCCGCCGAGTACGACGAGATGCCGATATACAGCGCCTTGCCCTGCTGCACCGCCGCTGCCAGCGCGCCGGCCGTCTCTTCGAGCGGCGTATGCGCGTCGAAGCGATGCGAATAGAAGATGTCGACGTAATCGAGCCCCATCCGCTGCAGGCTCTGATCGAGGCTCGCGAGCACGTACTTGCGCGAGCCGCCGCCGCTGCCGTACGGGCCCGGCCACATGTCCCAGCCCGCCTTCGTCGAAATCAGCAGCTCGTCGCGGTACGGACGGAAATCCTCCTTCAGCAGCCGGCCGAAGTTGATCTCCGCGCTGCCGTACGGCGGCCCGTAGTTGTTCGCGAGATCGAAATGCGTGATGCCGAGATCGAACGCGGTGCGCAGGATGTCGCGCTGCGTCGCGATCGGCGTCGAATCGCCGAAGTTGTGCCACAAACCGAGCGACAACGCGGGCAGTTTGAGCCCGGATTTGCCGCAGGTGCGGTATTGCATGTCGGCATAACGTTCGGAAGCTGCTTCGTAGGCCATGGATTTTTCCCGTGAGGACATCGGAGGAGGAACGCGCCGAACGCGCATGCGCGCGCCGGCGGCAAGCAAGCACGCCGGTAATGGTAGCGAACGCCGCGCAAGCGCGCACGGCGATGGACGCAGCGGCGGTCGTCCCCTACACTGCGGCGTCTCGAATCACCGTTTCCGCGAGGTTGGTATGTCCCGGGTCATCTCGGTTGCGCTGCTCGTCGGCGGCATCGTGCTGCTGTATTTCGGCGGGCAGTCGTTTCATTCGCTCAACGACAATCTGTCGCGCTTCTTCACCGGCTCGCCGGCGACGAAGACGATCCTGCTGATCGCCGGCGGCGCCGTCGCGCTGCTGGTCGGCCTGATCGGCCTCGCGATGCCGGGCGGCAACAAGCGCTGATCGATCGCGCCGGTTCGGGCGCGCATGAACGCGTCGCACGCACCGGCCCGCGCACAGCGCAACGGGCGGCCAGGCCGCCCGTCGTTTCGGTCCGTCGTTTCGGTTCGTCGCAGCGGCCGTCGCTCGCTGCGCCTCGCGCCCATGCAGCGCGCCTAGAACTGCACTTCCGGCTTCGATGCCGAACGCGTGCCGGGGATCGGCCGGTTGCTGATCCCGTGATACGTGTAGACGAGCGAGAACTTCACGTCGTCGGAGCGGTTCTGCCCGGCCGAATGCAGCGTGTTGCAATGGAAGAACACGACGTCGCCGGCGTTCAGCGACGGGCACGTCGCCGCGTCGATCATCGCGCGGTTCGCGGGCAGATCGCTGCGGAAGAACTTCGCGTCGTCGAATGCATCGGCCCCGAATTCGGCCGTATGCGAGCCCGGCACGAGCCACAACGCGCCGTTCTCGTTCGTCTCGGGGCCGAGCGCGAGCCACACCGACACCATGTCGGCGCGCTCGAACGCCCAGTAGCGAAAGTCGCGATGCCAGCCGGTCAGGCTGCCGTACGCGGGGTGCTTCGTCATCATGCAGTTGTGATGCGCGCGCGACAGCACCGGCTGCTCGCCGAAGTAGGTGCGCATCCATGCGCCGATCTCGGGCGCGATCGCGCGCTCGGCGAACGCCGGATCGCGGCCGTACGCGTCGAGCAGCCGCCGCACCGTGTGCCCGCCCGGCGCATGCTTGGACTCGGGTGCGCCCGGATAGCGCAGATCCGCTTCGAACTCGATCGGCGCCGCGGCCTCTTCGAGCTGCTGCTGCGCGATGCGCTTGAGCGTCGCGCATTGCTGCTCGCCGACGAGGCCGCGCGCGACGACGAAGCCGCGTTCGCGCAATTCCGCGACCTGCTCGCGGATCGATTCCGACTGCAAGGGAGACGACATGGGATGCCACGCGATTATTGTGTGAATGTGACGATTGTAAATCGGCGTCCGATCGGGCGAACAGCACCATTGTCGTGCGCAGGGGCATGCCAATCGGCAATTTGATCGCGATCAACGGAACTGTTCGGCGCCGCAGCGGCCTCAGCGACAGGCGCAATTCGGCGCGTGCCAGACGGCACAAGGGTTTATCGCGACTTTTGCCCGTCATGAAACCGCTGTAGCCTGTCGCGGCCTGTCAATTCTGGCGGGCGCGGCGCGCAACGACTTTCGGTAAGATGCGTTGCGCCATCCGAGGCCGTTCATACCAGTGCGCTCTTCAAGGGCGCCACCATTCAAGCGAAGCATCGTTCACATGCCATTCCGTCTGACTTCCCGTCTCAGCCGCGCTGCCAAGCGCGTCGTACCGTCCGCTCCCGCCCGCCCGCTGCGCCATCACCGGACGCGCGTGCGCGCGCTGGCGGAGCGTACGCACGCGCTCAGCCGGCTCGACGGCATCCGCGCGTGGTTTCACGCCTTTTTGTCGCTGATGAGCGCGCAGGCGCTCGCGCGCCGCGCGGGCCTGCGCTCGCTGCTGCAAAAGCCGTCGTCGCTGCGCGCGCTCGCGCTGCGCCGCGCGCAGGCGCCGCAGCGCCGCGTCAACCGGCCGCGCCGCCTCGCGGCGAGCAACGGCTGGTTCGGGTTCGGCGGCCGCTGAATCGAGCGGCATCACCGCATCCGCGCCCGTGCGCGGGCGACGCACAAGAAAAAACCCCGGCACGCCGGGGTTTTTCGTTTTGGGGCGAACCGCGCTTACGCGACGCGTGCCGTCGGCTCCACGCCGGCCGCTTCGGCCAGCGCGAGCGCCTTGTCGGTCGCTTCCCACGAGAATTCCGGCTCTTCGCGGCCGAAGTGGCCGTAAGCGGCCGTCTTCTCGTAGATCGGGCGCAGCAGGTCGAGCATCTTGATGATGCCCTTCGGACGCAGGTCGAAATGCTCGCGCACGAGCTTCGTGATCACCGCATCCGACACGCGGCCCGTGCCGAACGTGTTGACCATCACCGAGGTCGGCTCGGCCACGCCGATCGCGTACGACACCTGGATCAGCGCGCGCGACGCGAGGCCCGCGGCGACGATGTTCTTCGCGACGTAACGGCCCGCATACGCAGCCGAACGGTCGACCTTCGACGGATCCTTGCCCGAGAACGCGCCGCCGCCGTGCGGAGCCGCGCCGCCGTAGGTGTCGACGATGATCTTGCGGCCCGTCAGACCGCAGTCGCCCTGCGGGCCGCCGATCACGAACCGGCCGGTCGGGTTCACGAGGAACTTGATGTCGCCCTTGATCAGGTCGGCCGGCAGCGTCGGCTTGATGATTTCCTCGATCACGGCTTCGCGCAGCGCCGGCAGCTCGATGTCCGGCGCGTGCTGCGTGGACAGCACGACGGTATCGATCGAATCGGGCTTGCCGTCGACGTAGCGGATCGTGACCTGCGACTTCGCGTCCGGACGCAGCCAGGGCAGGCGGCCGTCGCGGCGCAGGCTCGCCTGGCGCTCGACGAGGCGGTGCGACAGATAGATCGGCAGCGGCATCAGTTCCGGCGTTTCGTCGCAGGCATAGCCGAACATCAGGCCCTGGTCGCCCGCGCCCTGATCGAGGTTGTCGTCGTGCGCGCGATCGACGCCCTGCGCGATGTCCGGCGACTGCTTGTCGTACGCGACGAGCACCGCGCAGCCCTTGTAGTCGATGCCGTAGTCGGTGTTGTCGTAGCCGATGCGCTTGATCGTGTCGCGCGCGATCTGGATGTAGTCGATGTTGGCCGTCGTGGTGATTTCGCCGGCCAGGACGACGAGACCCGTGTTGCACAGCGTTTCGGCGGCAACGCGGGAGTATTTGTCCTGTTCGAGGATGGCGTCGAGAATCGCGTCCGAGATCTGGTCGGCGACCTTGTCCGGATGACCTTCGGAGACGGATTCGGACGTGAAGAGATAATCGTTTGCCACTTTTTCAGGCTCCTGTGTGGTTACGGTTGGTTTCACGTAGCCAGCTTCTTTCGGCCTGAAGCGGCGACGCTTTAGCGGATTACCAGTGCCGGGCAGCGCGCATCGCGCCAACCGGCTTCGCCCCGCAAGTTGTCAGTTAACTCGGCGAAGCCCGTATTATAGCGGCTTTCGTGAATTGTCACAGAGCGCCGCCCGTGCTGCATCTTCCGCTGTCCTACCCCCCTGTTCGCAACGCGCCGGCCCGCCGGTCCCTCGGAGGTCCCGCATGCTAGGCCGTCTCGGCACGCACCTCGCCATCGGCTTGCTGAAGCTGTTCGCCCTGCTGCCGTACGGTCTCACCGCGCGCATCGGCGACGGCCTGGGCTGGCTGCTGTACCAGATTCCCAGCCGGCGAAAGCGCATCGTACACACCAACCTGAAACTCTGCTTTCCGGACTGGAGCGACGCACGCCGCGAGGAAGTCGCCGGCCGGCACTTCCGCCATGCGATCCGCAGCTACGTCGAGCGCAGCGTCCAGTGGTTCGGCTCCGAGAAGAAGCTCGCGAAGCTGATCCAGGTCGACAGCGCGATCGATCTGGACGATCCCGACCTGCCGCCGACGCTGTTCCTCGGCCTGCACTTCGTCGGCATCGAGGCCGGCTCGATCTGGCTGAACCGGTCGCTGCACCGCCGCTGCGGGTCGCTGTACCAGCCGTTCTCGAATCCGGTGCTCGAAGCCGAAGCGAAGAAGGCGCGCGGCCGCTTCGACGCGGAGATGGTCGGACGCGCCGACAGCGCGCGCGTCGTGCTGCGCTGGCTGCGCGACCGCAAGCCGGTGATGCTCGGCGCCGACATGGACTACGGGCTGCGCAACTCGACGTTCGTACCCTTCTTCGGCGTGCCGGCCTGCACGCTGACGGCCGTCGGCCGGCTCGCGAAGACGGGCCACGCGCAGGTCGTCCCGTTCATCGGCGAGGTGCTGCCGAACTACAAGGGCTACCGGCTGAGGGTGTTCAAGCCGTGGGACCACTACCCGACCGGCGACGACGATCTCGATGCGCGGCGGATGAACGAATTCCTCGAGGAGCAGATTCCGCTGATGCCCGAGCAGTACTACTGGGTGCACAAGCGCTTCAAGACGCGGCCGCCGGGCGAGCCGAGCCTTTACTGAGGCGGCGGCGCAGCGGCGCGGAGGTACGGGCGCGGTTCAGATGCGAGCCTGCGCCCGCGCGACTTTCGGCGCGCCCTTCGCGCGCGCCTGCCATGGATCGTAGGCCGACTGCTGCGCGAGCCACAAATCGGCGCGGCCGCCATTCTCCTCGCGCTGTCGAGCGCGGCGTTCGACAGCATGGGCTGCACGGCGTATAGCCACACGAATCGCGTGATCGGGTTGTCAATTTGACGCGTACGAAACCACGCGCGCCGGTTTGCGCATGCGTGCGTCTCGCGGCCCATGCCGCGAACTTCGCCGGCCGGCGCATGCGTGCCATGCCGCGCCGGGTCAATCTGCGCCGTCGTCGCGCGCGCAACCAGTCCGCCAATCGGCCGAATCGGCGTACGTTCATGCCCGCGGCCCGACGCGAAGCGCCCGTCCGCGCGGGACGCCCCGGTCCGCTGCATGTATCATTTGCGGTTGAGATCGGCCCGACGAATGGCGCCGCGCGATAGCGCGCGTCGTCGTCCGCGCGGTGCCGACCGCCTCGTTCGCCATGGAATTCCGGACCCAGTGAAACTCTCGTTCACCAAGATGCACGGCGCGGGCAACGACTTCGTCGTGCTCGATGGCTATTCGCGCACGCTGCCACCGCTCACCGCCGCGCAGGTGCGCGCGCTCGCCAGCCGCCACTTCGGCATCGGCGCCGACCAGCTGCTGCTCGTCGAGAAGCCGACCGTCGACGGCGCCGACTTCAAGTACCGGATCTTCAACTGCGACGGCGGCGAAGTCGAACACTGCGGCAACGGTGCGCGCTGCTTCGTGAAGTTCGTCAGCGATCGCGGCCTCACCGACAAGCGCAGCGTGCGCGTGCAGGTGATGAAGGGCCTCATCACGCTGACGATGCAGGACAACGGCGAAGTGGTCGTCGACATGGGCGCGCCCGTGTTCGCGCCCGAGCAGGTGCCGTTCGACGCGTCAGGCCTCGACGGCCGCACCGAAGGCCGCGACACGCTGTGGCCGCTCGAGGTCGGCGGCCGCACGCGCTGGATCTCGACGGTCTCGATGGGCAATCCGCATGCGGTACAGGTCGTCGACGATGCCGAAGCGTATCCGGTGCTCGACGAAGGCCCGCTGATCGAGCGCCACGCGCGCTTTCCGCAGCGCGTGAACGCCGGCTTCATGCAGATCGTGTCGCGCAGCGAGGTGAAGCTGCGCGTGTACGAACGCGGCGCAGGCGAAACGCTCGCGTGCGGCACCGGCGCATGCGCGGCCGTCGCGGCCGGGATCCGGCGCGGGCTGCTCGATTCGCCGGTCACCGTGCACACGCACGGCGGCACGCTGACGATCGGCTGGGACGGCGCACGCGACGAATCGGCCGCGCTGATGATGGCCGGCCCCGCGGCGACCGTGTTCGAAGGCGAGATCGACCTGCCCGCCTGACCTTTCAACGTCCGATAACCCGAAGAACGCGCCAGTCACATGAACGATCGCGAAGTCGCCGACTACCTGCTCGCCAACCCCGAATTCTTCGCGCGGCACGCCGAACTGCTCGCGACGATCCGCCTCGCGAACCCGCACGGCAAGGCCGCGATCTCGCTGCAGGAACGGCAGATGGAGATGCTGCGCGACAAGAACAAGCATCTCGAACGCCGGCTCGCCGAACTCGTGCGCTACGGGCACGAGAACGACAGCCTGTCCGCGAAGTTCGGCCGCTGGACCGCGCGCGTGATTGCCGAGCGCGATCCGTACGCGCTGCCGCGCACGATCGCCGACGGCATCGCCGACGTGTTCGACGTGCCGCAGACCGCGCTGCGCGTCTGGGACGTCGCCGATACGTACGCACAAGCAGACTTCGCGCGCCAGGTCGGCGAGGAAGTGCGGCTCTTCGCCAACGGCCTCGTGACGCCGTATTGCGGCGCGAACACCGGCTTCGAAGCCGCGCAGTGGCTCGCGCCGGCGGTGGCCGCGCCGGCCGCGCCGGCCGCGAATGCGGCGGACGGCGGCGACG
>NZ_KV786622.1:0-19836 GCF_001806955.1 Burkholderia sp. HMSC10F09 | reverse complement strand
CGCGGCGCGGCGGCGCCCGGCGCGTCGGCGCCCGGCGCGTCGGCATGGCCTGCTTCGGGGAATCCGGCGGCGATCTCGCGCGTCACGCCCCCGCCGTTCTTCCACGGCGACGCAACGAGATCCGCCGCGCGGATCAGCGCGGCGGCCATCGGCGCGCGGTCGTGCGCCGTCATGCTCAGCGACCGAGCATCGGCAGCTTCAGGCCGACTTCGCGGGCCGTCTGCTGCGCGAGTTCGTAGCCGGCGTCCGCGTGGCGCATCACGCCCGTCGCCGGGTCGTTCAGCAGCACGCGGCCGAGACGCTCGTGCGCGTCAGCCGTGCCGTCGGCGACGATCACGACGCCCGAGTGCTGCGAGAAGCCCATCCCGACGCCGCCGCCGTGATGCAGCGACACCCACGACGCGCCGCCCGCGGTGTTCAGCAGCGCGTTGAGCAGCGGCCAGTCGCTGACGGCGTCCGAGCCGTCCTTCATCGATTCCGTCTCGCGGTTCGGGCTCGCGACCGAGCCGGTGTCGAGGTGATCGCGGCCGATCACGATCGGCGCCTTCAGCTCGCCGTTCTTCACCATCTCGTTGAACGCCTGGCCGAGGCGGTAGCGATCCTTCACGCCGACCCAGCAAATGCGTGCCGGCAGACCCTGGAACGCGATGCGCTCGCGCGCCATGTCGAGCCAGTTGTGCAGGTGCGGATCGTCGGGGATCAGCTCCTTCACCTTCTGGTCGGTCTTGTAGATGTCTTCCGGATCGCCCGACAGCGCGACCCAGCGGAACGGCCCCTTGCCTTCGCAGAAGAGCGGACGGATATAGGCCGGTACGAAGCCCGGGAAGTCGAACGCATTCTCGACGCCCATCTCGAGCGCCATCTGGCGAATGTTGTTGCCGTAGTCGAGCGTCGCGGCGCCGCGTTGCTGCAGCGTCAGCATCGCGCGCACCTGCACGGCCATCGACTGCTTCGCGACCTTCACGATGCTCTGCGGATCGACCTTCTGCGCCTCGCGCCATTGCGCGACGGTCCAGCCCTGCGGCAGGTAGCCGTTGATCGGATCGTGCGCGCTCGTCTGGTCGGTCACGCAGTCCGGCGTGATCCCGCGCTCGACGAGTTCGGTGAACACGTCGGCCGCATTGCCGAGCAGGCCGACCGACACCGGCTTGCCGGTCCGCTTCGCTTCCTCGATCATGCCGAGCGCTTCGTCGAGCGTCGTCGCCTTCTTGTCGACGTAGCGCGTCTTCAGGCGGAAGTCGATGCGCGTCTCGTCGCATTCGACGGCGATCATCGAGAAGCCGGCCATCGTCGCGGCGAGCGGCTGCGCGCCGCCCATCCCGCCGAGGCCGCCCGTCAGGATCCAGCGGCCCGACGGATCGCCGTTGAAGTGCTGGTTCGCGACCGAGAAGAACGTCTCGTACGTGCCCTGCACGATGCCCTGGCTGCCGATGTAGATCCAGCTGCCGGCCGTCATCTGGCCGTACATCATCAGGCCCTTGCGATCGAGCTCGTTGAAGTGATCCCAGTTCGCCCAGTGCGGGACGAGGTTCGAGTTCGCGAGCAGCACGCGCGGCGCGTCCTTGTGCGTGCGGAACACACCGACCGGCTTGCCCGACTGGATCAGCAGCGTTTCGTTTTCCTCGAGATCCTTCAGCGACGCGAGGATCTGGTCGTAGCATTCCCAGTTGCGCGCCGCGCGGCCGATGCCGCCGTATACGACGAGCGCATGCGGATGCTCGGCGACTTCCGGGTCGAGGTTGTTCTGGATCATCCGGTACGCCGCTTCGGCGAGCCAGGTCTTGCAGGTCTTCTCGCTGCCGCGCGGCGCGCGGATCGTACGCGTCGGATCGAGACGGGGATCGATGTGTTTCGGATGGTTCATGACGACTGCTCCCGAAGGAAAGGAAATATCAATAGGAATCAGAAATGCCCGGTGAAGCGATAACGGCTGCCGGGATGCCACAAATTCGCCACCGAGGCGACGACGCCCTGCGACCAGGTGCGCCGATGTAAAACCAGACACGGCTCGACGTCGTCCATCCGAAGCTGCTCGCGCCGCTCGGGCGCGGGCACCGCCGCTTCGATCCGGTACTCGACGCGCTGCAGCGGCGCCGCGCGCATCAGGTACTGGTTCGGCGTCGTGTTCGTGAAGTCCTGCGCCGCGTAATCCGGCGCGACCGCCGGGTTCACCCAGCGCTCTTCGAGCTGCACCGGTTCGTCGTTCTCGAAGTGCAGCACCTGCGAATGAAACAGCTTGGCGCGCACGGCCACCTGCATCTCGTCGGCGAGCGCGTCGTCCGCGCGGATCGTCTCGAGGCCGAGCACGCGCGCGTGATACGCATGCCCGCGCGCGTCGACCTCCTCGGAGATGCTGCGGATCGCGACCAGCGTCGACTCGTACTTCGGCCGCGCGACGTAGGTGCCGGCGCCCTTCATCCGCGTGAGCACCTGCTCGTCCGTCAACTCGCGCAGCGCGCGGTTGACGGTCATGCGCGCGACCTTGAACTCGCGGGCCAGTTCGTTCTCGGACGGCACCTGATCGCCCTCCGCCCATTCGCCGGCGTGGATGCGGGCCAGGATGAAATCCTTGATCTCCTGGTAGACCGGCGCGCTCATCGGCTTACTGCTCCGATGCGAAGGCGAACGGGCAGTGCTTCGCGAACGCGCGCTCGCCGACGAGCTTCGCGATCACGGCGATGTCCGGCGCGAAGTAGTGGTCGAGCTCGTAATGCGCGACCTTGCTGCGAATCGTCTTCATCACTTCCGCGAGCTTCGGGCTCGTCTCGTTCTCGCGCAGATCGACGCCCTGCGCGGCCGCGAGCAGTTCGATCGCGAGGATGTGCTTCGTGTTGTCGGCGATGTCGGCCAGCTTGCGTGCCGCGAACGTCGCCATCGACACGTGGTCTTCCTGGTTCGCGGACGTCGGCAGCGAATCGACGGACGCCGGATGCGCGAGCGTCTTGTTCTCCGATGCGAGCGCGGCAGCCGTCACGTGCGCGATCATGAAGCCCGAGTTCACGCCGCCATCCTTCACGAGGAACGGCGGCAGGCCCGACAGCGTCGCGTCGATCAGCAGCGCGATGCGGCGCTCGGCCAGCGCGCCGATTTCCGCGGCCGCGAGCGCGAGGTTGTCGGCCGCGAACGCGACAGGCTCCGCATGGAAGTTGCCGCCCGACAGCACTTCGCCGGTATCCGGGAAGATCAGCGGGTTGTCCGATACCGCGTTCGCCTCGACGAGCAGCACGTCGGCCGCATGACGCATCTGGTCCAGGCACGCGCCCATCACCTGCGGCTGGCAGCGCAGGCTGTACGGATCCTGCACCTTGCCGCAGTCGCGATGCGACAGGTTGATCGCCGAGCCTTCGAGCAGCTCGCGATACGCGGCCGCCGCATCGATCTGGCCGCGATGGCCGCGCAGTTCGTGGATGCGCGCGTCGAACGGCTTCACCGAGCCGGCCGCCGCATCGACCGACAGCGCGCCGGCGACGAGCGCCGTGCGGTACAGGTCTTCGATCGCGAACAGGTTGTCGAGCGCAAGCGCCGTCGACGCCTGCGTGCCGTTCAGCAGCGCGAGGCCTTCCTTCGCCTGCAGCGTCAGCGGCGCGAGGCCCGCGACGCGCAGCCCGTCGAGCGCGCTCGCGCGCTCGCCGCGAATGAACACTTCGCCGACGCCGAGCAGCACCGCCGACATGTGCGCGAGCGGCGCGAGGTCGCCCGATGCGCCGACCGAGCCCTTCACCGGAATCAGCGGCAGCACGTCGGCGTTGAACAGCTTGATCAGCGCGTCCATCACTTCGCGGCGAATGCCCGAATGGCCGCGGCCGAGGCTCGACAGCTTCAGCGCGATCAGCAGACGCACCGACGAACGCGCCATCGGCTCGCCGACACCGACTGCATGCGACAGCACGAGGTTCTTCTGCAGCAGTTCGAGCTGATCGTGCGGGATATGCGTGCTGGCCAGACGACCGAAGCCCGTGTTGATCCCGTAGGCCGGCTCGCCCTTCGCGGCGATGTCGGACACGGCCTTCGCGCCCGCGTCGATCTTCGCGAAGCTGGCCGGATCCAGCGTCAGCTGCACGGGCTCGCGCGCGATCTGGCGCAGTTGCGGGAGGGTCAGGTGGCCGGGGGTAAGCGTGATCATGTGTGCAATCCTGTCTAGACAAGTTCGGGATGGATTGCAGTGTAGCGACCGTGACTTGTCTAGACAACCCGTTTTCGCCGATTTCGACTCAGGAGTTTCCCTGATGTCCGGCGCGGGCCGCCGGCTCGGCCCGCAGCAGCACGGGTTTAACATATGTTGCAGTTATTTTGTTTTTGGCAACATACGAATCACCATTCGCCTACAGAGACCCGCCATGAACTTCCCGTCCCGGCTCACCGCCCTGCTCGTCACCGCCGGCGCGCTCGCCGCCGGCACCGCGCACGCCGCCGAACCGCTCTCCGGCACGCTCGAGAAGATCCGGCAGAACAACCTGATCTCGATCGGCCATCGCGAAACCTCGGTGCCGTTCTCGTACGTCGACGCGAATGGCAAGGTGATCGGCTTCTCGCAGGATCTGTGCGACCGCGTGATCGCGGCCGTGAAGGCGCGCACCGGCAAGCCCGACCTGCAGGTGCGCTTCATCCCGGTCACGTCGCAGAACCGCATTCCGCTCGTGCAGAACGGCACCGTCGATCTCGAATGCGGCGTGACGACCAATCTCGCCGCGCGTCATGCACAGGTCGCGTTCTCGACGACCTTCTTCGTCGCGACGACGCGTCTGCTCACGCGCACCCAGTCGGGCATCCGAGACTTTCCCGATCTCGCCGGCAAGACGGTCGTCACGAACCAGGGCACGACGTCCGAACGCCTGCTGCGCAAGATGAACGAGGAAAAGAAGATGAACATGCAGATCATCAGCGCGAAGGACTATGGCGAAGGACGCCTCACGCTCGAATCGGGCCGCGCGGTCGCATACATGATGGACGACGTGCTGCTCGCGGGCGTGCGCCAGCTTGCGGCGAAGCCGGCCGACTGGCAGATCGTCGGCACGCCGCAGTCGTCGGAAGCCTACGGGTTCATGCTGCGCAAGGACGATCCGCAGTTCAAGGCGCTCGTCGACGGCGTGCTCGTCCAGCTGATGAAGCGCGGCGAGATCGACGCGCTGTACGACAAGTGGTTCATGAAGCCGGTGCCGCCGAAGGGGCTGTCGTTCGACTTCCCGATGAGCGACGTGATCAAGGCGCGCTACGCGGCGCCGAACGACCTGGCGCTCGAATGAGCGCCGGCCCCGCTCACGCGCGCGTCCACGCGACGCACGCCGCGTAGTCGGGCGCTGCGTCGAGCCAGGCGGCGTCGAACGCGGCCACGCCGGCGGCCGGCGCAGCCGGATCGACGATCGTGGTTGCGGGCGTCGCCGCGTCGCGCGGCGGCACGACCGCGAACGCGCTCAGGCCGCCGACGATGCCCGTGCCCAGCGCCTTCAGCAGCGCCTCCTTCGCCGACCACACGCGCATGAACGCGGACGCGCGCGCATCGTCCGGCAGGCTGTCGAGATACGCGGTCTCGGCCGGCGCGCACACTTCGCCGGCGAGTGCGCGCCAGTCCGTCGGACGGTGGCAGCACTCGATGTCGACGCCGACGCGGCCCGCCGGCGCCCAGGCGATCAGCGCGTGCTCGCCCGCATGCGACACGTTGAAATCGAGCGGCACGCGATGCGCGGGATCGAGCGACGGGCGCCCCGCCTCGTCGACGACGATCGCGATTGCGTGCGGTGCAACGTGCAGCGCCGCGCCGAGCACGTCGCGCAGCGCGGCCCGCGTCGCGGCGCTGCGCACGGCATCCGCGTGCCGTAGATAGCGCGCGGCCCGCGCGCGCTCCGCCTCGCTCAGCGCCGCATACGCGCGTGCGGTGAGCGGCACCTCCCAGTCGAAATCGACGCGCACGACCTGCACGCCGGCCCGCGCGGCGGCAGGCGGCACGTCGAGCGCGCGCATGCGGTATGCGGACGGCGAATCGGCCGGGGAAACGAAATCGGGCGGCATGGACATCGGCGGGCGGTGAAACAAAACGTCCGATGGTAATCGATCGGCCGACCGCGGCGGCCGGGGCGATCGGCGCACGGCGTCCGCCATACGAGCACAGCGCGCCGCCGCCACGCGGCGCGTTGTCAGCCGTGGGCGACGGCGCCCGGCACGCGGCCACCACGCTGCGACGCATCGCGCGTCGCGGGATGATGCGCATATGCCTGCCCCGGCGCATCGTCCGGCAACGCCCCGTGCTGCAGCCACGACAGCGCCAGCGGCCACAGTGTCTCGGCGAAGCGGCTGTGGAAGAACGCGAAGTGCCCGATTGCGTCGACACCGATCGCGCGCGGCGCGATCCGCCAGTGCGTGACGTCGCTACCGGTGTAGTACGCGACGAGCCGCTCGATCGCGTCGACGGTGCCGAACGGATCGTCGTCGAGGCCGATCGCGAGCATCGGTGCGGACAGCGCCGCGAAGCGCGCGGGCAACGCAGCACGGCTCGCCGCAGTTTCGGCGAGCAGGCCGCGCGTGTAGGCGTCTTCGAAACGCGGCCGCGAACGCGCCCACGAGAGCGCGACGCCGCGCGGCGTGTCCTCCATCCAGCCGAGCCGCTTCGCGGGCACGTAGCCGAACGCGGCGGCGAGCACGGGCATCGCGACGTGCCACTTCCACCACATCCGCCGCCGCTCGGCCGGCAGGTAGTCGCGCCAGTACGCGAACTGCGCGCCGACCGTCACCGCGTGCCGCACATGCGCATTCGATGCGGCGAGCCCGAGCGCGACGCCGCCGATGCTGTGCGCGACGACATCGAGCGGCTGCCCGGGGAACGCGTCGCGCGCGTATCGCAACGCCGCGTCGCAATCGAGCCGCCCCCAGTCGAGCCAGTTCGCCTGCAGCGATGCGAGCCGCGCGGGCCGCGAGCCGCCGATGCCGCGATAGTCGTAGACGAGCACGTCGCGCCCGTGCGCGAACAGCCAGGCCGCGAACCGGAAGTAGTAGTCGCAGCGCACCGACGTCGCGCAATTGATCACCGTCACGGGCCGCACGGCGCCCGCCCCGCCGCGATGCCGCCACACGTGCGCGCGCAGCGCGTAGCCGTCCTCCGCGTGCAGCGTCACGGATTCGGGCGGCAGCGCCGCGCCGCTGCTGCGCTCGCCGCGCGCCGCGCCGCCACCTTGGTTCGAAATCGTCATGCCGTCTCCTGTCGCGTGCGCATCGGTCGCCGATATGCTGCGCGCGGTCGCCGATGCGCGCCGCGTCGCCCGTCCATTGAACTTGACGGGCGCCGCGTTCTCAACCAATCTTGCTGCTCCGTTCGCATGAGCCCCACGCATGTCAACGCCGCTCGTTCGCCTTCCGTCGCTCGATCTGGTGCGCGGCTTCGTCGCCGTCGGCCGCCGGATGAGCATCACGCTCGCCGCCCAGGATCTGTGCGTCACGCAGTCGGCCGTGAGCCGGCAGATCCATGCGCTCGAAGCGCATCTCGGCGTCGCGCTGCTGCGGCGCGGCTACCGGACGATCGCCTTCACGCCCGAGGGCGAGCGGCTGTTCCGCGCGGCCGATGCGGCGCTGCATAGCCTGCAGGACACCGTCGCGTCGCTCGCCGTCGCGCGCGAGCGTCAGCCGGTCACGATCACCGCGAGCATCGGCGTCACCGCGCTGTGGCTGCTGCCGCGGCTCGGCGGCCTCCAAGCGCGGTTTCCGGACGTCGATCTGCGCGTCGCCGCGAACGACAAGGTACTCGATTTGCGCGCCGAAGGCATCGATCTCGCGATCCGCTACTGCCCGCGCGATCGCGCGCCGGCCGGCGCGCTGCGGCTGTTCGACGAGATCGTGCTGCCGGTCGCACACCCGGCGCTCGCCGCGCGTCCGCTCGTCGATGCCGCCGCGCTCGCCGAGCACGTGCTGCTCGAATTCGACGGGCCGCCGCAAGCGCAGCTGCAATGGCAAGCGCACCTGCACGCGGCCGGGCTCGGCGATGCGCGGCCGAAGGGCGTGCTGCGCTTCAACCAGTACGACCAGGTGATTCAGGCGGCGATCGCGGGCCAGGGCGTCGCGCTCGGGCGCCTCGCGCTGGTCGCGCCGATGCTGTCGGACGGCCGGCTCGCGGTGCTCGGCCCGCGCATCCGCGCGCGGCCCGATACATACGGCTACTGGCTCTACCAGCACGATCCGGCGCCGCGCCGCGAAGTCGCCGACGTGCGCGACTGGATGCTCGCCGAAGCGGCCGAGTGCGACGGCGCGATACGCGCGCACGATGCGGCACGCGACTGAGGCGGCCGTGTCCGGCGCACGAGACTTCGGCGAAACGGACTGCACCGCACGACACCCACCGCGACGCCGGCGCACCGCCGCTCGCATTCCCGCCACGCATGCGAACCTGACCGAATGATCGCTTGAGCGGCGATCGCGCCGATCGTCTAATCGGAAGCGGCGCGGCGCTTTTCGTCGCGCACCTTCATCCGGAGACACACATGAGCCCGATCGAGCAAGACGCCCGACGCCGCTGGCTGCCCGTACTCGCCGGCGGCCTGATCATGGGCGCCGCGCTGGGTATCCGCCATGTGCAGGGCCTGTTTCTTACGCCGGTGACGCTCGACCACGGCTGGTCGCGCGAAGCGTTCGGCCTCGCGCTCGCGCTGCAGAACCTGATCTGGGGCATCGCGCAGCCGTTCACCGGGATGGTGGCCGACCGCTTCGGCTCGGTGCGCGTGATCGTCGTCGGCATGCTGCTGTACGCGCTCGGGCTCGTGACGATGGCACTGGCGGGCTCCGCCGCGCTGTTCACTGTCGGCGCGGGGCTCGTGATCGGCATCGCGCTGTCGGGCTCCGCGTTCGCGTCCGTCTACGGCGCGCTGAGCCGGCTTTGCGCGCCCGAGCGGCGCAGCTGGGCGCTTGGCGTCGCCGGCGCGATCGGCGGCCTCGGCCAGTTCTGCATGGTGCCCGTCGCGCAGACGCTGATCGGCGGAATCGGCTGGCAGCATGCGTTCGTCGCGCTCGCGCTGGTCGCGCTGCTGCTCGCGCCGCTCGCGGTGCTGCTGCGCGACCGCCCCGCACAGGCCGCGAACGCGCAGGCCGACGCCGAACAGTCGATCGGCGAGGCGGTACGCGAGGCGTTCTCGCATCGCGGCTTCTGGCTGCTGAACGCGGGCTTTTTCGCGTGCGGGTTTCAGCTTGCGTTCATCGCGACGCATCTGCCCGCGTATCTGCTCGACCACGGGCTGCCGTCGCGGCATGCGAGCGTCGCGCTCGCGCTGATCGCGTTGACCAACGTGGCCGGCACCTATGCGTGCGGGCACCTCGGCGGCCTGCTGCGTCGCAAATACGTGCTGTCGGTGCTGTATCTCGTGCGCGCATTCGCGATGGCGGCGTTCGTCGCCGTGCCGCTGTCGCCGGCGAGCGTGTACGTGTTCGCGGCCGTGATGGGCCTCACGTGGCTCGGCACGGTGCCGCTGACGAACGGCGTGATCTCGCAGGTGTTCGGCGTGCGCTACATCGCGACGCTGTTCGGCTTCGTCTTCTTCGGCCATCAGCTCGGCAGCTTCTTCGGCGTATGGCTCGGCGCAGTGGTTTACGACGCGACGCACTCGTACCTGCCGCTATGGATCGGCTCGATCGCGCTCGGCGTGCTCGCGGCGCTGCTGCATCTGCCGATCGACGATGCGCGGATCGCGCGTCCGCTGGACGGCCGCGCCGCGTGGGCATGATTCGCGCGGCGCTTGCGGCCGGTGCGCTCGCGTTCGTCGCGTGGTGCGGCACCGCGTATTTGCGGCCGGACGTCGCGTTCGCGCTGCTCGAGCACGTCGCGTTCTGCAATTGATCGGCGACGCCGTACAGTCGCATGCTGTGCGGCGAGTGGCGAGTGGCGGGCGGCAAGCGATGAGCGGGGATTGGTTCATCGATGCCGGATTGCTCGCCGGTCGCGACGCGTCGCGCCGGCGATACGGCACGGCACGGCACGGCACGGCACGGCACGGCACGCAGATCGACGTTACATCGATGCGTGCGTTCGCGCATGCAACAGCGCCGGCACCCGCCTACACGGCAATCAGCCTAGCCGGAACGCCGCCTCGAAGCGCGCGACGAACGCGTCGAATTCGCTTTCCGGCAAATGATTGATCCCGCCCGCGCGCTTGCGCCCGCCGCCGGTCGGAAAGCCGCGACAGAATTCGTCCGCGCCCAGCGGCCTGCCGTCGGGCACGCGCACGCTGACGACGAGCCCGCCCTGCGCACGCGGCGACAGCACCGCGAGAGCCGCATGCGGCGCGTCGCGCATCCGCTGGTTCGCGAGCATCCCGGCGACGCGGCGCGCCCACGGCTGATCGGGCATGCGGATCAGCGTCGCACCCGACACCTCGCGCAGCGGCGCGAGCGCGCAGGCGCGCGCCATGTCGTTGAGATAGCCGTCGCGCAGCGCGGCGAACACCGCGGTGTCGCGCACGAACTCGAGCGGATCCGCGCACGGCAGCATCGCATCGGCGAGCGCGGCCGGATCGAAATGCAGATCGCCGATGCAGTCTCCGTACGCGTTGTAGTTCAGATAGCGCCCGAGCTCGGCGAGCGTGTCGCGCTCCGCTGCATCGATCGCGTGCGCCTGCGCGAGCGCGTCGCCGAGCGTCGGCAGCTCGTCGCCGAAGGCCGCGACGATCGCCCAGCGCACATGGCGGCCGCCGAGATAACGGTTCACGAGCACGCTCGTGCAGACGTCGGCCGACGTGTCGATGTGCGCCTCGAAGCGCGGATCGTCCGGCAATTCGCCCGCGAAGTGATGATCGAAATAGCGAACGGTCGCGCCGGCCCGCAGGAGCCGCGCGCAGGCGTCGCGGTTCTGGTCGTGCGAGATGTCGAGCACGGTCACGCGATCGCCGGCGCGCGCGTCGATCCGTTCCAGCAGCCGGATGTCGCGCTTCACGCCCGTCACGAGCGTGCCGCGCACGCCCTCCGCGAGCCGCAGCTGCTGAAGCGCGCAGAGGCCGTCCGCATCGCCGTTGAAGGCGAAGAAATGTCGTTCGTCGTCGTGTTGCTGCACCGTCCGTTGCTCCCTCTCATCCCATGAATTCGCGACTGCGACCGCGGCGCACGACGCGCGGCACGCGTCGTGCCTGCGCAATACGCCGCGCCGCCGGCACGCCGCGCGTCCGTGCGGGACGACGTGCGGGCGCGCGCCCGTATTGTGCCGCGATCGGACACGGGCGCGGGCACGCTTCGACACAGCCCGGCGCAGGTCGCCTTCAATCGGCATGCGCGATACGCGCGCGCGACCAGCCTGCATGCGAGGCCCGCAACGCTTCTTCTCCTGCGCCCTTCCGTCTCACGTCGTCGCGCAGGCCGAGACAACATGCCGCCATATCATCGGTCATCCTACCTCCAGGAAACGCCGGGACGTACAATGCGCCTCATCAACGACAGCGGATCATAGAGGCAAATCCCGGGTAAACCCGTGACGCCATTGCATCGCGCCCCGCGTACCATGTCATACGACGACATACTACGTAAATCGCAAATCGCCATCGGCGCACGCACGGCCAGCCGCTCCGTGCGCCGTCGGCTACCGCCGGAGACACGCCTTGACCTCGCCCGCCCCCGTCCTGCCCGAGCGCGATCCGCTCGCGTCCGCCGTGTCGAAAGTGAAATGGCACGTGCTGCCGCTCGTGCTCGTCATGTTCATCGCGAACTACATCGACCGCGTCAACGTCGGGTTCGTCGACCGCCATCTCGAAGCGTCGATCGGCATCGGTGCGGCCGCCTACGGGCTCGGCGCCGGCCTGTTCTTCGTCGGCTACGCGCTGTTCGAGGTGCCGTCGAACCTGCTGATGCAGCGCTACGGCGCGCGCGTCTGGCTCGCGCGGATCATGGCCACGTGGGGCATCGTCGCGGCCGCGATGGCGTTCGTCTGGAACGACACGTCGTTCTACGTGCTGCGCTTCCTGCTCGGCGCGGCCGAAGCGGGCTTCTTCCCCGGCGTCGTCCTCTATCTGTCGCAATGGCTGCCGCCGCGCGAGCGCGGCAAGGCGATGGCGATCTTCCTCGGCGGCTCCGCGTTCGCGTCGGTGCTGTCCGGCCCCGTGACGGGCGCGCTGCTGTCGATCCGCGGCCTCGGCCTCGAAGGATGGCAGTGGATGTTCATCATCGAAGGCCTGTTCTCGGTCGCGCTCTGCGGTGCGAGCTGGCTGCTGCTGAAGTCGCATATCCGCGATGCGACGTGGCTCGACGCGCAGGAGCGCGCGGCGCTCGAGCAGGCGCTCGACGAAGAACGCGCGCGCCGGGACGTGCGCGCGAACGGGCACGTGCCCGCACTCGCGCTGCTGCGCGATCCCCAGATCGTATTGTTCTGCTTCCTGTACTTCTCGATTCAGCTGACGATCTACGCGGCCACGTTCTGGCTGCCGACGATCATTCGCAAGATGGGCGGCCTCAGCGACTTCCAGGTGGGCCTGTACAACACGATTCCGTGGATGATCGCGATCGGCGCGATGTACGGCTTCGCGGTGCTGTCCGCGAAGTGGCGGCATCCGCAACGCTGGCTCGCCTGCGCACTCGTGCTCGCCGCGTGCGGACTGTTCGCGTCGACGTCGCACGATCCGGTGTGGTCGTTCGCGTCGATCTGTTTCGCGGCGCTCGGCTTCAAGGCCGCGTCGTCGCTCTTCTGGCCGATCCCGCAGGGCTACCTCGACACGCGCGTCGCCGCGGCCGTGATCGCGCTGATCAACTCGATCGGCAACCTCGGCGGCTTCGTCGCGCCGACGGCCTTCGGCTATTTGAAGCAACATACGGGTTCGATCACCGGCGGGCTGTATGCGCTCGCGATCGCCTCGCTCGTCGCCGCGTTCGCCGCGCTGTTCGCGCGCACGCACCGGCGCAGCGATCCGCCGCGCGGCCTGCCTGCCGCCGATACCGTAACTAACGCTTCGATGCTCCGCCATGCCGAACACTGACCTTCCGACCGTCGTCGTGTCGAACGCCCTCGACGGCGACCTTGCCACATTCTCGCTCGCACACGACGGCACGCTCGCGCCGCTCGCGCGCTATCCGGCCGGCGACGCCACGATGCCGATCGCCGTGCAAGCCGACCGTGCGCGGCTGTACGTCGCGACGCGCGGCGAATCGCCGGCGATCGTTGCGTTCCGCGTCGCACCGACCGGCGCGCTCGCACGGCTCGGCACGACCGCGATCGATGCGAGCCTCGCCTATCTGTCGGTCGACCGCAACGGCCGCTGGCTGCTCGGCGCCTCGTACGGCGGCCACACGTTCAGCGTCTACGATGCCGCGCGCGTGCGCGACGGCGACGGCACGCCGCTGCACGTCGCCGGCGGCATTGCGAACGCGCATGCGGTCATCGTCTCGCCCGACAACCGCTTCGCATACGTCAGCTCGCTCGGCTCCGATCGCGTGTTCTGTTTCGCGCTGATCGAGGATGCGGCCGGGCTGCGGGTGTGCGAGCAAGGCGAAGCGCGCGTGCCGGCCGGTTTCGGGCCGCGTCATCTGCGTTTCATGGAGGGCGGCCGCGCGCTCGTCGCAGTCAGCGAATTCCACGGCATGCTCGCGACGTTCGCGCGCGATGCCGACAGCGGCCGGCTCGGCGATGCGCAGGTCAGCGCGCGTCACCCGGCCGTCGCGGGGCTCCCGGCCGGCCATGCACGACCGCCCGCCCCGGCCGAGCCCGCCGTCTGGGCCGCCGATCTGCACCTGACGCCCGACGAGCGCTTCGCGTACGTCAGCGAGCGCACGACGAGCCAGTTGCTCTGCTATCGCCGCAGCGCGGACGGCCGGTTCGAGCCCGCGCATGCGACCGCCACCGAAACGCAGCCGCGCGGCTTCGCGATCGATCCGTCGGGACGCTGGCTCGTCGCGTGCGGCGAACGCTCGGAGCACGTGGCGGTGTACGCCGTGTCGCGCGACGACGGCACGCTGACGCTGCATACGCGCGTGCCCGGCGGGCGCGGCGCGAACTGGATCGCGATCGTCTGATCGCGTACGGCCCGGCGTGCGGCGCGCGCAGCGTCGCGCGCTCGCGGCGTGAGCGGCCGCGTCAGTCGCCGATCGGCGGCATCGGCTGCCGTCCGCGAATCCACGCCCAGGTCGCGAGCTCGGCCATTTCCTTGTCGCCGCGGCTGTCGCCGTAGGCGAACAGCCGTTGCGGCGGCCGCTCGCCCCACCATCCGCGCAGCCGCGCCACCTTCTGCGGCCCCCAGCAGTTTTCGCCGTCGAGGCGTCCGACGAATACGCCGTGCTCGAACGCGAGGCGCGTCGCGAGCACAGCATCGAAGCCCGCCGCCTGCGCCCACTTGTCGAGATACAGCGACGGCGACGCGCTGACGAGCACGAGCCGATGCCCGCGCGCACGATGTTCGCGCACGCGCTCGAGCATCTCGGGGCGCACGAGGCGCGGCAGATACGTATCGACGAACGTGCGCGCCAGCGCGTCGAGCGCGTCTTCGCGGATCGGCCCGAATGCGAACCACGCGAACTTCGCCTTCGCGTCGCCGCGCGACAGCAGCCCGGCCTTCATCGCGACGAGCCACGGCAGCGCGCGCAGCGCCGCCCACACGAAACGCGGCGTGCCGACGGATGCGCGTACGAAATGGCGAAAGCTATCGGACGTCGTGATGGTGCCGTCGAAATCGAACGCGGCGACGATGCGGTCAGTCATGAAATGGCAGTGAGCAGGCAACGAGATGCCGGGGAAGATAGCAGAGTCGCGCGCGGTTGCGCCGATCGGCGACCGCCGCCTCCCACCCGCCATCCCAAATACTGATACGTCTCATTGTCAAATGACAATGATTCTTGTTTACGTTAAACTCCGCGCCGCTTTCTCAAAAACAACGCGTCCGCGATCGTACGGACCGATCTTTCCGCCCGGATTCCGACTTGCCGCCCTGGGACGGATCACCGATCACCTCCGTTTTGCGTTCCATGTCGACACCCTCATTTCCCGTTCGGCGTCTCACGCCGATTGCATTCGGCATCGCGCTCGCGAGTGCCGTCCCCGCGGCTGCGTTCGCGCAGGCCGCCGCTGTCTCCGCCGCGGCGCCCGCTTCCGCGGGTTCGTCCGCCTCGGCGCCATCCGCCGACGGCGCCGTCCTGCCGTCCATCGACGTGACGGGCACCGTCGAACCGCTGCCCGGCGACCTCGCACCGACCTACGCGGGCGGCCAGGTCGCGCGCGGCGCAGATTTCGGCGTGCTCGGCCGCCAGAAAGCGAGCGACGTGCCGTTCAGCATGACGACCTACACGTCGAAGCTGATCGAGGATCAGCAGGCGCGCACGCTCGCCGACGTGCTCGACAACGACCCCGCGGTGCGCAGCGCGGCCGGCTACGGCAACTACGCGCAGGTGTTCGTGATCCGCGGCTTCAAGCTCGACGGCGACGACATCTCGCTGAACGGCCTGTACGGCGTCACGCCGCGGCAGCTCGTCGAGACCGATGCGATCGAGCGCGTCGACGTGTTCAAGGGTGCGAACGCGTTCCTGAACGGCGCATCGCCGAACGGCTCGGCCGTCGGCGGCGGCGTGAACGTGCAGCTCAAGCATGCGGACGACAAGCCGCTCACGCGCATCACCGTCGACGGCTCCGTGTCGGGCTCGATCGGCACGCACGTCGACGTCGGTCGCCGCTTCGGCAGCGACGGTCAGTTCGGCATTCGCGTGAACCAGTCCATCAGCGGCGGCGATACGGCCGTCGACGACGAACGCCGCCGCAACAACGTGACGGCCGTCTCGCTCGACTGGCGCGGCGACAAGCTGCGCGTATCGGGCGACTTCCTGTATCAGCGGCAGCGCATCGACGGCGGGCGGCCGACCGTGCTCGTCGGCGGCAACCAGCTGCCGGCGGTGCCGTCCGCGACGCACAACTACGCGCAGCCGTGGAGCTTCAGCGAGCTCGAGGACACGGTCGGCATCGTGCGCGCCGAATACGATTTCCTGCCCGCGTGGACGGCCTACGTGGCCGCCGGCGCGCGGCACACGAACGAACACGGCGACTACTACACGCCGACCTACACGAGCGCCGGCACGACGGGCTCGCGGCTCAGCGTGCCGTACAAGCAGGATGCGCAGTCCACCGAAGCCGGCGTGCGCGGCCGCTTCGCGACCGGCCCGGTCACGCATTTCGTGACGGCCGGTGCCTCGTTCATCCGGATCGAGAGCCAGTCCGCATACACGATGTCGAGCGCGTTTCCGACCACGCTGGACGATCCCGCGCCCGTCGCCTTTCCCGCGACCGTGTATGCGGGCGGCGACATGGGCGACCCGGGGACGGTCGCGAAGACATGGCTGCGCAGCGTCGCCGTATCGGACACGCTCGGCCTGTTCGGCGATCGCGTACTGTTCACGATCGGCGCGCGGCGCCAATCGATCTCGGTCGACAACTTCGACTACACGGGCACGCTGTCGGCCGCATACAGCGACTCGGTCACGACGCCCGTGTTCGGGCTCGTCGTGAAGCCGTGGCGCAACGTGTCGATCTTCGCGAACCGCAGCGAAGCGCTCGCGCAAGGCGAGACCGCGCCCAGTACCGCGCGCAACGCGGGCCAGTCGCTGGCGCCGTATCGTTCGAAGCAATACGAGGCCGGTATCCGGTACGACGCCGACAAGATCGGCGCGTCGCTTGCGCTGTTCCAGATCGAAAAGCCGATGGCGTACACCGATCCGTCGTCGAACGTGTTCGCCGCGAACGGCACGCAGCGCCACCGCGGCATCGAGACGGCCGTGTACGGCGAGCCGTGGAAGGGCGTGCGGCTGATCGCGGGCGTCACCTACCTCGACGCGACGCTGCAGCACACCGCCGGCGGCGCGAGCGACGGCAACCGGCCGATCGGCGTGCCGTCGTTCCTGCTCAATGCGGGCGCGGAATACGACGTGCCGCTGCTGCGCGGCCTCACGCTGAACGCGCGCTGGATCCATACCGGGCCGCAGTATCTCGACGTCGCGAACACGATGTCGATCCCCGCGTGGGACCGCGTCGATCTCGGCGCGCGCTATGCAACCGAGTTGTTCGGCCGGAAGACGACGTTCCGCGCGACGGTGCGCAATGTCGCGAACCACGCGTACTGGGCCTCGACGATCGGCGGCTATCTGACGCAAGGCAGCCCGCGGTCGGTCTGGCTGTCGATGACGACCGATTTCTGACGCGCTCGGCCGGCCGCCACGCAGGATCGCGCGGGAGTGGCGAACCGCGGCCGGAGTTTGCTATACTCTCGGTCTTCCCGGAGAGATGGATGAGTGGTTTAAGTCGCACGCCTGGAAAGCGTGTATAGGTTAATAGCCTATCGGGGGTTCGAATCCCCCTCTCTCCGCCAGATCCGAAATGCCCGCGCAAGCGGGCATTTCCCTTTCCGGCGTACCGCGCCACCCGCCTCGCGCATCAAGGGTGCCGAATATAGTCGACGAGCGCGCGCGTATAGTCGTCGGGCCGCCGATCGAGCAGGCTCACGACGATCGCCACCGCAAACCCTGCCGGCACGCCGAACACACCCGAACTGATCGGCTCGATCCCGAACCACGTCGGCCCGGCAAAGCCCGTCAGCTGCGTGAAGAACGGATACGTCGACACGATGTAATAGACGCACACCGCCAGCCCCGTCACCATCCCGGCGATCGCGCCGCGCGTCGTCGTACGTTTCCAGAACACACCGAGCACGAGCACCGGAAAAAAGCTCGAGGCCGCGAGCGAAAACGCCGCGCCCACGAGAAACAGGATCTTCCCGGTATTGAGCGACGCGACGTACGACGCGAACAACGCGACGCCGAGCAGCAGCACCTTCGAGATCGTCACACGACGCTGACTCGTCGCGTCGGGCGCGACCATGCAGTAGTAGACGTCGTGCGACAGCGCATTCGCGATCGTCAGCAGCAGTCCGTCCGCGGTCGACAACGCGGCGGCGAGCGCACCGGCCGCAACGAGCCCGGACACGACATACGGCAGCCCCGCGATTTCCGGTGCGGCGAGCACGACCATGTCCGGCTGCATCTGGATCTCCGCCCCATGCACGATGCCGTCGCGGATCTCGTCGATCACGCTGATCAGGTCGGGCTCGAAGTGATGCCACTGCGTAACCCACGCGGGCAATTCCGCGAACGGCCGCCCGACGAGATTCGCGAGGATCTCGTACTTGATCATCACCGCGAGCACCGGCACGCTCAGATAGAACAGCGCGATGAAGAACAGCGTCCAGCCGACCGAGCGCCGCGCCGATGCGACCGACGTCGTCGTGTTGTAGCGCGTCAGGATGTGCGGCAGGCTCGCGGTGCCGAGCGACAGGCACAGCAGCAATGCGAGGAAATTGCGTTCGCGCGGCTTGCGCTCGGCATCGCTTGCGGCCGGAAACGGCTCGTGCATCGGCACCGGCGGTTCGGCGCGCGCGAGCAGTTCGTCGCGCATCTGCGTCCAGACGACGCGCGCTGCCGCCGGGTCGCGGGGAAACTCCGCGAGTTCGCGCTCGCGCAGCGTGATCTCGCGCAGCGGCCCGTTGTGACGCCGCAGGTCGGCGAGCTGATCGGCGAGCTGTCGGCGCGCATCGGCATACGAGCCCGGCAGCCGGTCGAGCTGCGTCTGAATCTGCGCCGCACGCCGCCGGTACGCGTCGCGCACCTGCTGCTCTTCGGCCCCATCGCGCACGCGCGCCTCGTACTCGGCGACGCGCTCCATCAGCTTGCCGTACGTGAACTGCGGCACGGGGCCGAGCCCGTTCTTCATCGCGATCAGCGACACCGGTATCAGGATCGCGCTGATCAGGATGATGTACTGCGCGACCTGCGTCCACGTGACGGCGCGCATGCCGCCGAGAAACGAGCAGACGAGAATCCCCGCGAGCCCGCAGAAGATGCCGATCGCGAAATCGACGCCGATGAAGCGCGTCGCGATCAGCCCGATACCCTGAATCTGCGCGACCAGATAGACGAACGAACAGAGAATCGCCGCGCCGGCCGCAAGCGCGCGCACTGCCGTGCTCGAAAAGCGCGTGCCGAGAAAATCGGGAATCGTATAGCGCGCGAGCTTGCGCACATACGGGGCGAGCAGAAACGCGACGAGACAGAAGCCGCCGGTCCAGCCCATCACGTATGCCAGCGCATCGTAGCCGGTCGCATAGAGCGACCCGGCGAGGCCGATGAACGAGGCGGCCGACAACCAGTCGGCCGCGGTCGCCATCCCGTTGAACGCCGACGGCACGCGCCGCCCCGCCACGTAGTATTCGACGAGATCGGACGTGCGCGACAACAGCCCGATCACCGCATAGACGGCAATCGGCACGAACAGGAACACGTAGCCGATCCAGACGCCGGAGCCGGTCGCGCGCTCGATGCGCCACAGCAGCAGCACGAAGCCGAGAAAGCCGAGCGTGTAGAGCGCGTACGCGCGAATGAGTCGATGCGTGAGCATGAATCAGCGGCCGCCGCGCGGGTCGTCCGCGTAGAGATCGTACGTGCGGCGCAGCGTGCGATCGGCGCGCTGCATCAGCCCGATATAGACGGCGATCAGCACGAGGTAGACGAGAATCGCGCCTTGCGCGCCGACGTAGAACGGCAGGCTGAAGCCGGCAAAACGCAGGTGCGCGAGCGCGGGCGCGAAGAACGGCACGACGAACGATACCGAAAAGCCGATCGCCATCAGCACGACGATCAGCACGACGTTGAAACGCCAATAGCGCGCATGGGCGCGCGCGAGCGGCTCGGGAACGGGCGGTGGCGCGACGGGCGCCGGGCGGGTCGGAACGGTCATGCCGTTGTTTGACAAAAAGCCCCCGCGCAGACAATCCGGACGGCCGCGCAGGGGCTCATGCGCGCGACGCGCGCGACGGGGACGATCAGCGCGCTTCGGTCAGCTGCTCGAGAATCGCCGGATTCTCGAGC
>NZ_KV786621.1:44025-50892 GCF_001806955.1 Burkholderia sp. HMSC10F09 | reverse complement strand
CGCCGCCGCCTGCCGCGCAGGCGGCGGCCGGCATCGGAGCACGCATCGATGAAGATCAGGATCCTCGGATCGGGCGCAGGCGGCGGACTGCCGCAATGGAACTGCAATTGCGCGAACTGCCGTCGCGCGCGCGCCGGCACCGACGGCATCGTGCCGCGCACGCAGTCGTCGATCGCCGTCAGCAGCGACGGCGTCGACTGGGTGCTCGTCAACGCATCGCCCGACATCCTCGCGCAGCTGCGCGCCGCGCCCGAACTGCAGCCGGCGCGCGCCGTGCGAGACAGCGGGATCGTCGCGGTCGTGCTGTGCGATGCACAGATCGATCACGTGACGGGGCTGCTCATGCTGCGCGAACGTACGTCGCCGCTGCCGCTGTATGCGAGCGCGCCGGTGCTCGACGATCTCTCGACCGCGCTGCCGCTCGTGCCGCTGCTCGGCCACTACTGCGGCGTCGACGCGCACACCATCGCGCTGCACGAACCGTTCGCGATTCCGGGCGCGGGCGGCATCCGCTTTACCGCGGTGCCGGTCGACAGCAAGGCGCCGCCGTATTCGCCGCGACGTGCGGCCGCCGTGCCGGGCGACAACGTCGCGCTACTGATCGAGGACGTCGCGAGCGGACGGCGCGCGTTCTACGCGCCGGGCCTTGCCGACATCGACGATCGCGTGCAGGCCGCGATGCAGGGCGCCGATCTCGTCCTCGTCGACGGCACGTTCTGGACCGGCACGGAGATGATCGAACTTGGCCTGTCGGCGAAGCACGCGGCCGACATGGGCCATCTCGCGCAACGCGGCGACGGCATGCGGCCCGGGATGATCGACCGGCTGCGCGCGTTGCCGGCACAGACGCGCAAGGTGCTCACGCATATCAACAACACGAACCCGATTCTCGATCCCGCTTCGGCCGAGCGCGCGCATCTGCACGGGCACGGGATCGAGGTCGCGCACGACGGGATGCATTTCGAGGTATGACCATGAACGCACCGATTTCCGCGGCGGCGCTGCACGCGAGCCCGTGGAGCGCCGACGAATTCGAGGCGCGTCTGCGCGCGCTCGAATCGCGCTATCACATTCATCATCCGTTCAACCGGCGGCTCAACACGGGCGCCTGCACGCCCGCGCAGATTCGCGGCTGGGTCGCGAACCGCTTCTACTATCAGATCAGCATTCCGCTGAAGGACGCGGCGATCCTCTCGAACTGTCCGGACCGCGACACGCGCCGGCTGTGGGTGCAGCGCATCCTCGACCACGACGGGCACGGCGACGATGCCGGCGGCATCGAAGCGTGGGTGCGGCTCGGCGAGGCGGTCGGCCTCGACCGCGCGTCGCTGTGGTCGCTCGAGCACGTGCTGCCCGGCGTGCGCTTTGCCGTCGACGCGTACGTGAACTTCGCGCGTCGCGCGACGTGGCAGGAGGCGGTGTGCTCGTCGCTGACCGAGATGTTCGCGCCGCAGATCCATCTCGACCGGCTCGCCGGCTGGCCGTCGCACTATCCGTGGATCGACGTTGACGGTCTGCAGTATTTCCGCAGCCGCGTGCCGCTTGCGCAGCGCGACGTCGAACACGGCCTCGCGGTCACGCTCGCCCATTTCACGACCGCGGCCGCGCAGCGGCGCGCAATCGAGATTCTGACGTTCAAGCTCGACGTGCTGTGGTCGATCCTCGATGCCATTGAAAAGGCGTATTGCGCATGAATTCCGTCGATGTCAGCGGCGTGCCGCTGCGCCCCACGCTGAGGGGCATGTACCGCCTGCAATGGGAGGCGGCCCAGGATGCCTACGTGCTGCTGTATCCCGAGGGCATGGTGAAGCTCAATCCGAGCGCGGGCGAGATACTCGCGCGCTGCGACGGCACGCGCGAACTCGACCAGATCATCGGCGAACTCGAACGGCTGTTCAGCACATCCGATCTCGCGTCGGACGTTTATCGCTTCCTCGATCATGCGCGACTGCGCGGCTGGCTGGACTGACATGACGCGCGATCCGAACCGGCCGTCACCGTCGCCGCCGCTGTGGCTGCTCGCCGAGCTCACCTACCGCTGCCCGCTGCATTGCGCGTTCTGCTACAACCCGGTCGACTTCGCGACGCACGGCGCGGAACTCGACACCGACACGTGGCGCACCGTGATCGCCGACGCGCGCGCGCTCGGCGCCGCGCAGCTCGGTTTTTCCGGCGGCGAGCCGCTGCAGCGCGACGATCTCGAAACGCTGGTCGAGCACGCACGCGGGCTCGGCTTCTACACGAACCTCATTACGTCGGGCATCGGCCTGACCGCCGCGCGCATCGAGCGGCTGAAGGCGGCCGGGCTCGATCATATCCAGCTGTCGCTGCAGGATTCGACGCGCGAGCTGAACGACTTCCTGACCAGTACGCGAACGTTCGAGCTGAAGCGCAGCGTTGCGCGCC
The DNA here is from genome assembly GCF_001806955.1 of Burkholderia sp. HMSC10F09. Classification (NCBI taxonomy): domain Bacteria; kingdom Pseudomonadati; phylum Pseudomonadota; class Betaproteobacteria; order Burkholderiales; family Burkholderiaceae; genus Burkholderia; species Burkholderia sp. HMSC10F09. The sequence continues at coordinate 48,486 of NZ_KV786621.1, read as the reverse complement.
TGATCAAGTCGCACGGCTATCCGATGGTGCTGAACTGCGTGCTGCATCGCTACAACCTGCCGCACGTCGACCGCATCATCGAGATGGCGCTCGACCTCGGCGCGGATTTTCTCGAGCTCGCCAACACGCAGTACTACGGCTGGGCGATGCTCAATCGCGACCAGTTGATGCCGACCGCCGAGCAGTTGCGCGATGCGGAGGAGACGGTGAACCGCTACCGGAAGCTCGTCGGCGAGCGTTGCAAGATCCTGTTCGTCGTGCCCGACTACTTCGAGCAGCGGCCGAAGGCGTGCATGAACGGGTGGGGCTCGGTGTTCCTCGGCGTCGCACCGGACGGCACCGCGCTGCCGTGTCATGCCGCGCGTGCGCTGCCGGGGCTCGCGCTGCCGAACGTGCGCGAGCGCTCGCTGAAGGAAATCTGGTACGACAGCGACGCGTTCAACGCGTTTCGCGGCGACGGCTGGATGCGCGAGCCGTGCCGCAGCTGCGACGAGCGCCATGTGGATCATGGCGGATGCCGCTGTCAGGCCTACCTGCTCGCCGGCGATCCGGCCGAGGCGGACCCGGTATGCGCAAAGTCCGCGCATCACGGCCGCGTGGAGCACGCGGTCCGGCTCGCGCGCCGTGCGACGCCGCGCGACGAACAGCCGCTCGTCTTTCGCAGCGTCGCGAACTCGATCGCGCGCTCGCGCGGCTAACCGCGCGCGGTTTTTGCGGCGCGCCGCGCCGCACCGGCCACGAGCGCCGCGAACGCCGCTTCGTCGGCGCGCAGCCCGCGCGGCGCGCGCCGGATCACGAGCGTATCGAGCCGGCCCGACTCGTACATCTCGAGCACGTCGGGGTGGATGTAGCAGCGCCGGCACACGGCCGGCGTGTTGTGCAGCATGTCGGCGACCGCGCGCACGGTCTCGACGATCTGCTTGCGGGCCTCCGTGACACCGCCGTGCGGCGCGCGGCGCAGCAGCGCGAGCGGCTGCACGCTGCCGGCCCAGGTCCGGTAATCCTTCGCGGTGAATTCCGCGCCGGCGACCTCGCGCAGATAGTCGTTCACGTCCGCCGAGCCGATCGAATGGCGTTCGCCGTCGTCGTCGACGTACTGGAACAGCTCGTGCCCCGGCAGCTCGGCGCAGCGCCGCACGATCCGCGCGACGCGCGGATCGTCGACCGTCACGTCGTGCTCGACGCCGCTCTTGCCGACGAAGCGCAGCCGCACCTGACCCGATTCGATCTTCAGATGCCGCTTGCGCAGCGTCGTCAGCCCGTACGACTCGTTCTCGCGCGCGTATTCCGCGTTGCCGATGCGCGCGAGCGTCGTGTCGAGCAGCCGGACGATCGTCGCGACGACCTTCTCGCGCGGCATCCCCGGCCGCGCGAGGTCGCGTGCGACGCGTGCGCGGATGCGCGGCAGCGCGAGCGCGAACGCGGCCATCCGCGCATACTTGTTCGCGTCGCGCGTCGCCCGCCACTGCGGGTGATAGCGGTACTGCTTGCGCCCGCGCGCGTCGCGGCCGGTCGCCTGCAGATGGCCGCGCGGGTCCGCGCAGATCCAGACGTCGGTGTACGCGGGCGGAATCGCGAGTGCGTTGATCCGCGCGATTTCGTCCGGATCGCGGATCCGCTCGCCGTCCTGCGTGTAATACGCGAAGCCGTTGCGGACGCGACGACGCGTGTAGCCCGGCTGCCGGTCGTCGACGTGGCGCAGCGTGGCGGCCGCGCGCGCGTCGGACATGCGCATGCCGTCGCCGGCCGCGGAGCGGGGCGCGCGCGGCTTCATGCGGCGACGCACGGCAAGCTGCGGGGAAGCGCTGCGACCATCGTTCTTGTCTCCTGTGAGGTTCGTGGCGATCGGATGTGTGCCGCACCGCGCGGCGTGCGCAGGTCGGTGGAGCAAGATGCGTGCGCCGTTCGGGCAACGCCGCGATGCGTGTCGCGACACGCTTAGGTGTTTATACGTATGCCAATTCGGATATTGATTCAATCCAATATTTCATTGGCAGGTTATCGGACTTGTTTCTAGACTGATCCGGGGCCCATCAACCGCCGCCCCGTCCGCACGCGGCCGTCAGAATCAGAACAGCGCAGCACACGGCCGCCGCCGCGATACACAACGACATCATCGGAGACGCAACATGACGATCATCAGGAAGCTCGCGGCCGGCGCGCTCGTGGCCGCGACGGCCATGCTGGCATCCGGCGCATACGCGCAGCAAAAGCCGATCACGCTCGGGTTCTCGCAGGTCGGCGCGGAAAGCGCGTGGCGCACCGCGAACACGGTGTCGGTCAAGAGCGCCGCCAAGGAAGCCGGCATCAACCTGAAGTTTTCCGATGCACAGCAGAAGCAGGAGAACCAGATTCGCGCGATCCGTTCGTTCATTGCGCAGAAGGTCGACGTGATCGCGTTCTCGCCGGTGGTCGAGTCGGGCTGGGAGCCCGTGCTGACCGAAGCGAAGGCCGCGCACATTCCGGTGATCCTGACCGACCGCGCGGTCGACGTGAAGGACCCGTCGCTCTACGTGACGATGATCGGTTCGGACTTCCTCGAGGAAGGGCGGCGCGCCGGCCACTGGCTCGAGGAGCGCTACAAGAACGACGCGGGCCCGATCAATATCGTCGAACTGCAGGGCACGGTCGGCTCCGCGCCGGCCAACGATCGCCGCGCGGGCCTGCTCGAGGTGATCAAGAACAATCCGAAGTTCAAGGTGATCGCATCGCAAAGCGGCGACTTCACGCTCGCCGGCGGCAAGCAGGTGATGGAAGCGTTCGCGAAGACATACGGCAAGCAGATCAACGTCGTCTACGCGCACAACGACGACATGGCGCTCGGCGCGATCCAGGCGATGGAAGAGGCCGGGATGAAGCCCGGCAAGGACGTCAGCGTCGTGTCGTTCGATGCGACGAAGGGCGGCTTCCAGGCGATGATCGCCGGCAAGATCAACGTCGACGTCGAGTGCAGCCCGCTGCTCGGGCCGCAGCTGATGACGGCCGTGAAGGACGTCGTGGCCGGCAAGCAGCTGCCGAAGCGGATCGTCACGAACGAGACGGTGTTCCCGATGAATGTCGCGGCGCAAGTGCTGCCGACCCGCAAGTACTGAGCACCGCCGACGGCGCCGGCGGCGGCGCAACGGCCGCCGTCCGCCAACTCCATCGAATCGAGGGCGATCCATGACGAATTCGCCGGTGGTCGAGATGACCGGCATCGACAAGGCGTTTCCGGGTGTCCGGGCGCTGCAGCAGGTGAACTTCCGGCTGTTTCCCGGCGAAATCCATGCGCTGATGGGCCAGAACGGCGCGGGCAAATCGACGCTGATCAACGTGCTGACCGGCGTGCATGCGCACGATGCGGGCGAGATTCGCGTCGGCGGCGCGCCGGTGCGTTTCGCCGCGCCGCGCGAGGCCGAGGCGGCCGGCATCCAGACGCTGTACCAGGAAGTGAACCTGTGCGCGAACCTGTCGGTCGCGGAGAACATCTTCGCGGGCCGGCAGCCGATGCGGCGCGGCGCGATCGACTGGAAGACGATCCATGCGCGTGCGCGCGCTGCGCTCGCGGAACTGGATCTGTCGCTCGACGTCACGCGCTCGCTCGACGCGTATCCGATCGCGGTGCAGCAGATGGTGGCGATTGCGCGTGCGGTGTCGGTCGACGCGCGCGTGCTGATTCTCGACGAACCGACGTCGAGCCTCGACGACGGCGAGGTCGCACGGCTGTTCGACGTGCTGCGCCGATTGAAGGCGTCGGGCATCGCGATCCTGTTCGTCACGCATTTTCTCGAACAGACCTATGCGATCTCCGACCGCATCACCGTGATGCGCAACGGCGAGCGCGAAGGCGAGTATCTCGCGCGCGATCTGCCGGTCGATGCGCTCGTCGCGAAGATGACGGGCCGCGAACGATTGTCCGATGCGTTGCAGGCGCGTGCGGTCGAGGCGGCGCGCGGCGGCGCGAGCGCGCCGTTCCTGTCGATGCAGCAGGTCGGCCGGCGCGGCATGATCAGCGCGCTCGACCTCGACGTGCGGCCCGGCGAAATCGTCGGGTTGGCCGGACTGCTCGGCTCGGGACGCACCGAAACCGCGCAGCTCGCGTTTGCCGCCGAGCGTGCGGATACGGGCGCGATCGAGATCGAGGGTGCGCGCGCACGGCTCGCGTCGCCGCACGACGCGGTCCGGCACGGGATCGCGTATTGTCCCGAGGACCGCAAGAAGGAAGGGATCGTCGCCGCGCTGTCGATCCGCGAGAACATCGTGCTCGCGCTGCAGGCACGGCGCGGCTGGTGGCGGCTGATCGGCCGCGCGCGTCAGCGCGAGCTCGCCGATGCGTATATCGAGCGGCTCGGCATCAAGGCGCGCGACGCGGAACAGCCGATCGGGCTGCTGTCGGGCGGCAACCAGCAGAAGGTGCTGCTCGCACGCTGGCTCGCGACCGATCCGAAGCTGCTGATCCTCGACGAGCCGACGCGCGGCATC
>NZ_KV786621.1:37575-44005 GCF_001806955.1 Burkholderia sp. HMSC10F09 | reverse complement strand
TCGACGAGCCGACGCGCGGCATCGACGTCGCCGCGAAGTTCGACATCATGGAGCGCGTGCTCGGCCTGTGCGCGAAGGGGCTCGCGATCCTGTTCATCTCGTCGGAGATCGGCGAGGTCGTGCGCGTGAGCCATCGGATCGCGGTGCTGCGCGATCGCCGCAAGGTGGCGGAAGTGTCGGGCGCCGACGCATCCGAGGAACAGATCTATCGATTGATCGCCGGAGGCCAGTCATGACGCGGCTTCGTACGCTTCTTCGTCATCCGCTCGTGTGGCCGGTCCTCACGCTCGTGCTGCTGTTCGCGCTCGACGTCGCGCATCGGCCGGGCTTCCTGTCGATCGCGCTGCTCGACGGCCATCTGTTCGGCGCGCCGATCGACATCCTGAACCGCGCGGCGCCGCTCGTGATCGTGTCGCTCGGGATGACGCTCGTGATCGCGACGCGCGGGATCGACATCTCGGTCGGCGCGATCGTCGCGATTGCGGGCGCGGCCGCGGCGATCGTGCTCGATGGCGATCCGTCGCGCGTCGGCACCGCGCTCGCGGCCGCACTCGGCGTCGGCGTGCTCGCCGGCGCATGGAACGGCGTGCTCGTCGCGTTCGTCGGCATGCAGCCGATCATCGCGACGCTGATCCTGATGGTCGCCGGCCGCGGCGTTGCACAGCTGCTGACGGGCGGACAGATCATTCCGATCGGCGCGCCCGGCTATCTCGCGCTCGGCGGCGGCTACCTGGCGACCGTCCCGTGCTCGGTGTGGTTCGCGGTCGCGACGATCGTCGCGATTGCGCTGCTCGTCAATCGCACGGCGCTCGGGCTGTTCATCCGCGCGATCGGCGTGAATCCCGTCGCGACGCGGCTGGTCGGGCTGCGCGCCGGTGCGGTCGTGTTCGGCGTGTATCTGTGTTCGGGCGTGATGTCGGCGCTCGCCGGGATTCTCGCGAGCTCGAACGTGCGCAGCGCCGACGGCAACAACGCGGGGCTGCTGCTCGAGCTCGATGCGATCCTCGCCGTGACGCTCGGCGGCACGTCGCTGCTCGGCGGCCGCTTCAGCCTCGCGGGCTCCGTGCTCGGCGCGCTGATCATCCAGACGCTGACCTATACGACCTATTCGATCGGCGTGCCGCCGGAGGCGACGCTCGTCGTCAAGGCCGTCGTCGTGATCGTCGTCACGCTGATCCAGTCGGACGCGGCACGCGCGCTCGCGCTCCGCCATCTGTCGAAACTGATAGCTGTTGCGCGTTCGCGCGCGACGACGGGAGCCACGCCGCGATGAACCGATTCCTTGGGCGGCTCGCCGACCCGCGCACGCTGCCGATCGTCGTGACGATCGTGCTGTTCGCGGCGCTGTTCGGTTTCGGGTCCGTGATGTACACCGGGTTCTTTTCGATGCAGGTGCTGACCGGCCTGCTCGTCGACAACGCGTTCCTGCTGATCGTCGCGATCGGCATGACGTTCGTGATCGTGTCGGGCGGCATCGACCTGTCGGTCGGCTCGGTCGTCGCGCTGACGACGATCTTCTGCGCGGTCGGCGCCGAGCGGCTGCAGTGGCCGGTATGGGTCATCGTGCCGCTCGTGCTCGCCTTCGGCGCGCTATACGGCGCCGCGATGGGCGCGCTGATCCACTACTTCCGGCTGCAGCCGTTCATCGTCACGCTGGCCGGGATGTTTCTCGCGCGCGGCGCGTGTTTCCTGATCACGACGCAGTCGATCACGATCAACGAGCCGACGTTTCATGCGATCGCCGCGATCAGTGTGCCGATCGGCGGCGGGACGCTGAGCGCCGGCGCGCTCGTCGCGCTCGCGACGCTCGCGGCCGCGATCTACGTCGCGCACTTCACGCGCTTCGGACGCAACGTCTACGCGATCGGCGGCAACGAGCGTTCGGCGCTGCTGATGGGGCTGCCGGTCGCGCGCACGAAGGTCGGCGTCTATGCGCTGAGCGGCTTTTGCTCCGCACTCGGCGGCGTCGTCTTCACGCTGTACGTGCTGTCCGGATACGGGCTGCAGGCGCAGGGGATGGAACTCGACGCGATCGCCGCCACCGTGATCGGCGGCACGCTGCTGACGGGCGGCGTCGGGTACGTGATCGGCTCGGTGTTCGGCGTCGGCATCCTCGGCACGATCCAGGTGCTGATTACGTTCGACGGCACGCTCAGCTCGTGGTGGACGCGCATCGTGATCGGCGCGCTGCTGTGCGTGTTCTGCCTGCTGCAGCGGATCATCGAGCGGCATGCGGCGCGCCGGCGCACGGGCGGCACAGGCCTGGGCGCGCACGGCAAGACGGCGGACGCGGTGCCGCCGCCGGCCGCGAAGCCGGGCGAGGATGCGGCGCTCGTGTCGTCGTTCAGGTAGCGCGTGGTGACTGACGACGGTTTGTGGCGGACGGCGAGTGGCGGACGGCGAGTGGCGGACGGCGAGTCGCGTTGCGCTCGATCGAACACGCGCACGAAAAACGAAAACCGAAGTGCACGGATCGCGTCGCCAACCTTTCGATACGCTCGCCGATGTTCAGATGCTTCGTCAGCGGCGTTTCACACGTTCCTGGTTCCGATCCCTCCGCGCGGCGCCGCCGATGTGCGCGCACCGTGTGCGTCGTTCACCGCTCGTCGTGAGCGGAAAGCGGCGAGTTCAATAAAGGCGGTGCGACGCAGGCGTCGCGCTGCCGGTCACGTCGCGAATCGTCTCTGCCGATCGTCCGGCGGAACTAAGCGGGCATCCCCGCGGATCGACGCAGGCGCCCCGTCGATCGCCGCGCTCACGCCGCATACCCGAGTTCGGCGCTGATCAGCGCCGCCTCATGGCGCAGCGCCGTCGCGACCGGCCCGTCGATCGCCGCGTCGAAGCCGCCGGTCGCGCCCAACGCCGTGATCGCCGCGCACATATGCCCGTTGGCGTCGAAGACAGGTGCCGACACCGCACTGATGCCTTTCAGGTTCGTGTCGCGCACGGTCGCGACACCGGCGGCGCGAATCTCGCGCTGCAACGCGCCGACCGGATCGCGCCGGTCGAGCTGCGCGCGCAACTCGGCCGGCGCCGACGCGAGCTCGTCTTCCGCGAGCTGCCGCACGCGCGGCTCGTCGAGCAGCGCGACGAACAGCCGCCCGGTCGCAGACCACAGCAACGACATGACGGAACCCGCACGAACGTTGACCGTCACCGGCAGGCCGGGCTCCTCGAAACGCATGATCGTCGGCCCGCGGTTGCCCATGATCGCGACGAAGCACGTCACTTCGAGACGCTCGCGCAGCCGCACGAGCGACGGTTCGGCGAGCCGTATCGGGTCGGCCATCCGCATCGCGGCGAGCCCGATCGAGATGCACTGCGGCCCGAGCACGTATTGCTGCGTGCCGCGGTCCTGCGTGACGAACGACTCCTCCATCAGGCTCGCCAGATAGCGGTGCACCTTCGCCGGATTCTCGTCGAGCCGCGCGGCGAGCGCCGTCAGCGTCGCACGGCCGCCGCACGCGGCGAGTTCCTTCAGCACGAGCAGGCCGGTCGACGCGGACTGTACGCGCTGCCGGCGGTCGCGCTCGGCGGGCGCGGTCTTCTTCGTTCTGGCGATTTTTTCCATAGGCCGGATTCTAGCCCGACGACCGGCGGCACCCGGCCGCCAAGGTTTACCCCAGTCGTTCGATTACGCATTGCGTATTAGATTTACGCAAAATCATAGCACGGGAGCGAATCATGTCCGTCACGGAGCGCGACGCGTCGTCGTCGAAATGTCCGTTTCATCCTGCGCCGGCCGCGGCGACCGCGCCGAACGGCTGCCCGGTCAGCGCCGCCGCCGCTGCGTTCGACCCGTTCGACGACGGCTATCAGCAGGATCCGCCCGAGTACGTCCGCTGGGCGCGCGAGCAGGAGCCGGTGTTCTACAGCCCGAAGCTCGGCTATTGGGTCGTCACGCGCTACGACGACATCAAGGCGATCTTTCGCGACAACCTCACGTTCAGTCCGTCGATCGCGCTCGAGAAGATCACGCCGACCGGCCCCGAGGCCAACGCGGTGCTCGCGTCCTACGGTTTTGCGCTGAACCGCACGCTCGTCAACGAGGACGAGCCCGCGCACATGCCGCGCCGCCGTGCGCTGCTCGATCCGTTCACGCCCGACGCGCTGAAGCATCACGAGCCGATGGTGCGCCGGCTCGCGCGCGAATACGTGGATCGCTTCATCGACGACGGCCATGCCGATCTCGTCGACCAGATGCTCTGGGAAGTGCCGCTCACCGTCGCGCTGCATTTTCTCGGCGTGCCCGAGGAAGACATGGACACGCTGCGCGAATACTCGATCGCGCACACGATCAACACCTGGGGCCGCCCGAAGCCGGAAGAGCAGGTCGCGGTCGCGCATGCGGTCGGCAAGTTCTGGCAGTTCGCGGGCAAGGTGCTCGACAAGATGCGCGAGGATCCGTCGGGGCCGGGCTGGATGCAGTACGGGATCCGCAAGCAGAAGGAGCTGCCGGACGTGATCACCGATTCGTATCTGCACTCGATGATGATGGCCGGCATCGTCGCCGCGCACGAGACGACCGCGAACGCGACGGCCAACGCGATGAAGCTGCTGCTGCAGCATCCCGACGCGTGGCGCGACATCTGCGAGGATCCGTCGCTGATCCCGAACGCGGTCGAGGAATGTCTGCGGCACAACGGCTCGGTCGCCGCATGGCGACGGCTCGCGACGAAGGACGTCACGATCGGCGGCGTCGACATTCCGGCGGGCGCGAAGCTGCTGATCGTCACGTCGTCGGCGAATCACGACGAAGCGCGCTTCGCCGACGCGGACCTGTTCGACATCCGCCGCGAAAACGCGAGCGACCAGTTGACGTTCGGCTACGGATCGCATCAGTGCATGGGCAAGAATCTCGCGCGCATGGAGATGCAGATCTTTCTCGACGAGTTCACGCGTCGTCTGCCGCACATGAAGCTAGCCGAACAGCGCTTCACGTATGTGCCGAACACGTCGTTTCGCGGCCCCGAGCACCTGTACGTCGAATGGGACCCCGCGCTCAATCCCGAGCGCCGCGACCGGTCGGTGCTGCGCCCGCGCGCGGCGGTACGCATCGGCGAGCCGTCGTCGCATGCGGTGAGCCGCGCGGTGAAGGTCGAGCGCGTGTCGATCTGCGCCGATCGTGTCGCCCACGTGCGGCTCGTGTCGGCCGACGGCCGCCCGCTGCCGCGCTGGACGGCCGGCTCGCATATCGACGTGATCTGCGGCGATTCCGGCATCACGCGCCAATACTCGCTGTGCGGCGATCCGGACGAGCGCGATGCGTACGAGATCGCGGTGCTGCACGAAGCGCAGAGCCGCGGCGGATCGGCATGGGTGCACGCCAATCTGCGCGCCGGAGACGTGCTGAAGATCCGCGGCCCGCGCAATCACTTCCGCTTCGCGACCGACGCGGGCAAGGCGATCTTCGTCGCGGGCGGCATCGGCATTACGCCGATCAGCGCGATGGCGCGCGAGGCGCAGGCGCGCGGCATCGACTACGAAATCCACTATAGCGGCGCGCGGCGCGCATCGATGGCCATGCTCGACACGCTGGCGGCACTGCACGGCGAGCGTCTGCATGTGTACGTGTCGGAAGAAGGCACGCGCAACGACTTTCATGCCCTGTTCGCGCAGCCGGCCGACGACACGCACGTCTACGCGTGCGGCCCGGCGCGGATGCTCGACGCACTCGAAGCGAGCTGCGCGCACTGGCCGCGCGATGCACTGCGCGTCGAGCACTTCGTGTCGACGAAGGCGGCGCTCGATCCGTCGAAGGAGCAGCCGTTCGAAGTCGAACTGAAGGATTCGGGCATCACGCTGACGGTGGCGGCGAACCAGACCGTGCTCGACGCGTTGCAGCACGCGAACATCGACGTGCAAAGCGATTGCCGCGAAGGGCTGTGCGGATCGTGCGAAGTGCGCGTGCTGGCCGGCCGCGTCGATCATCGCGACAGCGTGCTCACGCGCGCCGAACGCGACGCGCACGACCGGATGATGACCTGCTGTTCGCGCGCCTGCGGCGGCGAGCGGCTCGTGCTCGAACTTTGAACGCGCGGCGCCGCCGCGGCGCCCCGCATCAACCACAAAAACGACCGGAGACATGCGCGATGAAAAAGCGTGCCAACCTGATGTTTGCCTGCACCGTCGGCACCACGCTCGAGTGGTACGACTTTTTCGCGTTCGCCGCGTGTGCGGTGCTCGTGTTCGACAAGCAGTTCTTCGTCGTCGGCAATCCGCTCGCGGCCACGCTGCTCGCGCTCGCGACGTTCGCGGTCGGCTTCGTCGCGCGGCCGCTCGGCGGCATCGTGTTCGGGGTGATCGGCGACCGCATCGGCCGGCGCAAGACGCTCGTCGTCAGCCTGTTGATGATGGGCATCAGCACGTTCTGCGTCGGTCTGCTGCCGACCTACGCGTCGATCGGCATCGCGGCGCCGCTGCTGCTCGT
>NZ_KV786621.1:0-37555 GCF_001806955.1 Burkholderia sp. HMSC10F09 | reverse complement strand
ATCGTGCAGGGCATCGCGGTCGGCGGCGAGGCAACCGGCGCGATCCTGATGATCGCCGAGTCGATGCCCGGCACGCAGCGCGGTTTCTGGACGAGTTTCACGATGTTCGCGGGCCCGCTCGCCAACGTGCTGACCGCGTTCGTGATCGGGATGGTGCAGCGGTTCTACGGCGATACGGCGTTCGTCGACTGGGCGTGGCGGATCCCGTTCTTCATCTCCGCGCTGCTCGTGATCGTCGGCTTCTGGACGCGGCGGCGCGTCGAGGAATCGGCAGCGTTCGCCGAGCTCGCGGCCGCGCATCGGACGGTCGAGCGCGCGTCGCTGCGCGAAGCGTGTGCGGGCAACTGGCGGCAGATGGCGCGTGCGTTCTTCGTGAAGGCCGCGGAAAACACGTTCCTCTATCTGTTTTCGACGTTCGCGCTTGGGCTCGCGACCGGCTATCTGCACTTCAGCCGGCCGCAGGCGCTGTCCGCGCTGATGTGGGCGTCGGCGATCGAGGTCGTCGTGATCCTCATCGCTGCACATGTGTCCGACCGGATCGGACGGCGCCCGGTGCTGGTCGCCGGCCTGATCGGCGCGGCGGTCGCCGGGTGTTCGCTGTTCACGCTGTCGCCGGGCAGCGACTATGCGCATCTGCAGCTTGCGCTGATTGCGTGCCTGACCTGCCACGGCGTCATTCTCGGGCCGATGGCCGCGTACATGGCCGAATTGTTCCCGACGCGCGTGCGCTTCACCGCGCTGTCGACGAGCTATCAGCTCGCGTCGGTGCTCGGCGGCTCGATCGCGCCGATCGTCGGCACGCTGCTCGTCAGCTATACGGGCTCGGCGATCTTCGTCGCCGGCTACGCGATCGTGATGGCGCTGCCGGCGTTCGTCGCGGTGATCGCGTCGCGCGAGTCGCGCGGCCAGGAGTTTGCGTTCCAGCCGGCGTCCGACGGCAACGCCGCCGTGCGCGCGGACCAAGCGCCGCGCGCGACACGGGCGTAAACGACGATGCCGCCGCCGCAATACCGGCGGCGAACACGCGGCTACGCGCGCGCTTGCAGCCGACTGCGGCGAGCGCGCATGCGCGACGCGACGCCGGACCGGCCGCGCGCGAGCGTCGGAAGCCGCTATCCGGTACGCCGCACGCCGGATTACAGAATCGTCATTCGGCGGTCAGCGTCGCGTGCGCCGCGATCGCGAGAATGGAAGCGTCGGACGGTGAACCGCATCCGGTCCCGTCGACGGCGCATCGTCGATGCGTCCCCATCGAACCGTTCTCGGGAGTGCCATCATGAACCGCAAGCTGATTGCCGCCGTCGCACTGGCAGCCGTCGTCGGAGCGCCGGCCGTCGCGTTCGCCCAGACCTCGTCGTCCGGACTCACGCGCGCCGAGGTGATTGCCGATCTCGTCCAGGCCGAACGCGACGGCACCGTGCCGACGTCGAACTGGGACTATCCGCCGAGTGCACAGACGATCGCGCGCAATCGCGAGCTGTATGCGATCGCGCACGGCGAGCAGCGCACCGCGACGGCAGCCGCGTCGACGTCCGGAAGCGCGGCGAGTGTCCAGTGATGCCGCGCGGAACGACGATGCGTGCGGCGAGGTTCGCGATCGCGGTCGCGCTGACGGCCGCGATCGCACCGGCGTTCGCGCGCGGGCAGCCGCAACTGCCCGACGACGAAGGCGGTCGCGCGAGCGTGATCGGTGCGCTTTTTCCGTCAGATGCGGCCGTCACGCGCGGCGTTGCCGGCCGCCCGCGATCCGGCGATCAATCGGCGGCAGGCGTTGCAGGATGCGATGCTGCCCGAGCGGACCCGGACGCGGCGGCGGCATCGGCAACCGCGGCCGCGCGCCGCGCATGCAGCCGCAACGCGAGCCAGCAGAGCGCGGCCCCGAGCCCGCCGAGCAGTCCGCCGAACGTGCCGATCCACGGCAGCCCGAAATCGTTCGCGATGTGGTTGCCGAGCAGCGCGCCGCCGCCGATCCCGACGTTGTACAGCGCCGAATAGATCGACATCGCGAGGTCGGTCGCATCGGGCGCGAGCTTCAGCACCCACGCCTGCATCGCGAGACCGAAGCAGATGATCGCGCCACCCCATGCGACCGTGTGCGCCGACAGCGTGACGATCGTGAGCGCGCTTGGGAACAGGATCAGCAGGCACGTCGACGTCGCGACGATCGATCCGAGCAGGAATTGCGCTGGCCTTGCCGGAAACAGGCGGTTGAAGCAGACGGCCGCCGGAATGCCGGCCGCGCCGAACAGCACGAGGATGTACGTGATCCGGTTCTCGCTCGCATGATTCACGTGGCGGACGAACGGCTCGATATACGTGTACGACGTGAAGTGCGCGGACACGACGAGGATCGTGATCGCGTACAGCAGGATCAGCGCCGGATTGCGCAGCAGCGCCGGAACGCTTGCGAGCGAGCCGGTGCGCTGGCTCGGCAGCTCAGGCAGCGTAAAGCGCAGCATCAGCAGCGGGACGACCGCCGTGGCGGCGATGGCGAGGAACGTCATCCGCCAGCCGAGCGTCTCGCCGATCACGCGGCCGAGCGGGATGCCGGCCACCATCGCGATCGCGGTGCCGGTCGCGATCAGCCCGAGCGCGCGGCTTTTCTTGTCGGGCGGTGCGAGCCGGACCGCGAGCGCGATCGAGATCGACCAGAACACCGCGTGCGCGCCGGCGATGCCGAGCCGGCCGATGACGAGCAGCGGGAAATTCCACGCGACGCCGGTCACGACATGGCTCGCAATGAACAGCGCGAATACCGCGACGAGCAGCCGGCGGCGCTCGACCTTGCGCGTCAGCAGCGTGAGGGGCAGCGACGTGAGCGCAACGGTCCACGCGTAGATCGTCAGCATTAATCCGACGTCGGTTGGCGCCATATGAAGGCTGTCGCCGATCGCACCGAGCAGCGCGACCGGTACGAACTCGGTGGTATTGAAAATGAAGGCGGACAGGGCCAAGGCCCATACTCCCCACCACGAATGCGTGGCGGCGGGCGATTCGGAAGGCGTCGTGGGCGTCTGCATAGTCGGAACAGGGCGGTCGTCGTACCGCTCGGCGCGCGTGGCGACGCGGCGTTCGGCGGCTCAACGCGCAAGCTTACCTGCTGTGCGCACGCGCGGTTCGCTTCGCGTGCGCGACAGGCGGGCCGGCGGCCGCGCGCGGCGGCGCCGCCGAAAGAAATTCCAGAACATCGCGGTCGCATCGGGCCCGGTAGCCGAGTGGAACGGCTCGCGCGGATCGCCGCCGCTCCACGCATGCGCGAGCCGGCGCACGACGCACACCCGGACGATCGCGCGGCCGGCGCGCAGATAGTCGGTGTATTCGGCGTCCCCTTCGACGTACGTGCGCTGCTCGCCGACGCGCGGCGCGCCGTGTTCGTCGACGAGCCGGTTCAGCCGCGCGAACGCGAGGCCGAGCTGCGCCGCATTGCGGTCGGCCACGACCGCATCGAGGGCGCCGTGCACGATCAGCGCCGGCATCCCGGGATATGCGGCAGCGTCCGCGCATGCGTCCGCGACGCCGATCGGGTCGTCGCGCAGACCGCGGCGCATCAGACCGACCGCGGCCATCGTCGACAACGGCGGCGCGATCGCCGGGCCCGAATGCAGCCCGACGGCCGCGAACAGATCGGGATAGCGGATCGCGAGCCGCGCCGCGAGCCCGGCGCCGGCCGACATGCCGGCCAGATAGATGCGGTCGCGGTCGATCGCACGCTCGCGGGCGACCGCATCGATCAGCGACGCGATCGCCGGTGCCTCCGACTGCGACGCGTCGCCATGCCAGTTCCAGCAGCGTTGCGCATGCGCGGTTTTTGCCTGTTCGGGAAACAGCACCGCAAATCCGGCGCGCTCCGCGACGCGGCAGATGCGCGTGCCGGCCGCGAACGACTCGGCGGTCTGCTTGCATCCGTGCAGCATCACGACGAGCGGCATCGCACCGCGCGTCGGCCCGGCTGCGGCAGCGGCCGAGGCGGGCAGATACAACGCATACGCAAGATGATTGATCAGCTGTCCGGCGGCCGGGCGCGCCGAATGAAACGAGCGTAGCCAGGTGCCGGGTGCGTCGCGTACCGACGTGCGGGCGGCGGGCGCCGCGGCCGCGCGTTTGGCGGTTCGCACAGCGCCCGCGCGCGCGACCGACGTCGCGGGCCGCGCGGGTTTCTTCTTCGGCCGGGCGGCGGTCGCGATGCCGCGCAGGTCGAAAGGCCATAACCGAACGCCGGATTTTTTCCTGGGCATCACGCGTTCCGTGCCGGCAGCGCGCTCGACAGCTGCGAACGCCGGCGGAGGTCGATGGAGGCAGCGCAGGTGTCGTGCTGCCGCGAACGTCAGCGTGCCGTGTGCGATCGTCTGTCGGTACGGCCGGACGAACGATCGGTGTCATCGAATGACGCGACGGCAGCAACACCGATACCGAGCGATCGCTCGGTCGGCGGAGCCGGACATTCTAGTCGAATCGGATGAAACGGGATCGGCAGAAAAACAGGCGTCCGGCCCGATTAAAGATAATTGAGCAGCACGACCATCGTCGCGTTGACGGGGCCCGGTTGCATGCTCGGTTCGGTCTGCACGTAAGACGCCGTCATCGGAATCGAATAGTTTCCGCCGACGGTTCGGTCGTAAGCGCTCAGCAATTGAGGAGACTGGAACGTGACCGGCGTCCCCGCTTCGTCGGTCAGTTGCACGCCGATGCCCGCGGTCGTGGAACCGGGTGCCAGTTGCAGCGTGCCGGGTATGGCGGAAACGACGCCTTGTGTCGGGTAAAAGCCGAATTCCACGCGATTGAAACCGGCTGGGCAATCGTTCACGCGGATCTGAAACGGCGTCTTGCCGATCGATGAACCGACGCCCTTGAATTGCGACGTATAGACGGTCGGCATCAGGACCGTCTCCTCCGGAATCTTGCATGCGCCGGCGATGGCCCGGACGCTGCCGTTCAGATAGATCGACGTGTTCGTGCCTGCCCACGATCCGTCGTCGTAAGTCAGGAGGTAATAGGTGTTGAACGACCCGCTCGCGAATTTCCCGCTCGATATGGGCGCACTGTTCCGGAGCAACTGAACCTCGCCGGTGCCGGAGAAACGCCCGCTGAATCGCTCTTTGACCACCTTCCCGTCGAGGACGACCTGCACCGAGACGCCCGGCACATTCGTTTCGAGCGAATCGCTCGTCGTCGGGGAACCCCAGATGCTGCCTTTGTTGTACCGAAGCACCTGCGTGATGGTGCAAACGGGCTTTCCGCATACATCGTTCGGTGTGAGCGTGTAGCGGGCGAACACGGTGCCGACGCCGATACCGGTGGGTGCGGTCATTTCGGCATTGCCGAACGCATAGATGCTCGCACTGAGCGCAAGCGAAGAATGGATGAGCGCCGCTACGACGAGCGCAGGGCGAATGATACGGAGCATGATGTTCATGGGCTGCCTGGCAAGTAGGATGACGAACGTCCTGGAAATCCGGATCCGGGAACTGCCTGGACAATGCCGTGGCGTTCGTATGAGTCGACTCCCTTTTCAAGCCGGGGGATCGGGCGGGTGGATGAATGCCGATCGCATGCACGTGAGAATCGGTGCCGCGATCGCCGTGCCGGCGATCTTAGCAATGCGTCTCCACGAGGGAAATGGGACGATTGCTCGAAATATTGAGATTAATTAGGACGTGTCCGATTTCGTGGCGATCCTCCGTATATCGGCGCTGGTAATCGGTGCGGCCGGTACTGGTCATTCGACTGCTTTCCCGAAAATACGGCTTGGTGCGGTCCTGCGCGGCGTTAGTACAAGTCTTATCGATTATTCAAAAATCGAGCATCTGTCCCATATCCATCCTGTAAACGGATTGATAGTATTCGCTCGGTCGATCCGCATTCAAAACAACTTCATGTGGATCGGCGGCTGCGATGTAGCGGACATGTCGAGATGATGGTCCGCATCGCTGTACGGGGACCATCATGGATAAATTCAGCGTTCGAACCGTGATTGCAAACGACCGGCCGTTGATGCTCGCCGGAATGGAATACGTTGCGATCCACTCAGGCGCAATCGAACTTGCCGCACTGTGCAGAAGTACCGATGAGCTGATCGAAACGCTGCAGAACGTGCGATGCGATGTCGTGCTGCTCGATTATTCGATTCGCGGCAGCGGAAATCTTGAAGGACTGGCATTGCTCGGTTATCTGAAGCGCACGTTTCCGGATATGGCGATCGTGACGTTGCTAAGACATGAAAGCCCCGTTCTTGCGCATGCGATTCTGCAAAGCGGCGTGTCGAGCATCGTCAGCAAGTTCGACGAAGTCAATCATATCGTCACCGCGATCCACATGGGTTATGGCGGCGGTCAGTATCTGTCGCCGAAAGTGCGGTCCGCGCTGGAACATGCGTCGACCGAAAACGGCGACCGCATCGCAAAACTGTCGCCGCGCGAAATCGAAATTATCCGGCTTTACTTGTCCGGACTATCGGTCGGCGAAATTGCGGTGCAGTTGAAGAAGGGTAAACAGACGATCAGTGCGCAGAAAACGTCCGCGATGAAAAAACTCGGTGCAAAGACCGATGTCGCGCTGATCGAATGTGCAATGAATCTCGGGCTTGGCGATTTATCGCCATGATCGGTGGGAAATTATGAAGAAACCGATTGAATCGGGAGTGGCGCGCTGTCGTGACGGGCGCATGGGAGGTGATGGATGGCGTGAGTTATTGACTGATTGAATAACGAAGTCTTTCGATTTACTTCGCTTGGTCGACGAATACCGTCGATTTTTTATTGACCGATAGAAACTGGAAATCTCTATGACCAAATATTCACTCCTGACGGCGGCAGCCGGTCTGGCATTCGTCGCGATGAACGCGGCACACGCGTCGGAAGGCACGATCACCTTCCAGGGCTCGGTGGTCGCGTCCACCTGCAAGATCAACGGCGGCACGAACGATCTGACCGTGCAGCTGCCGCGCGCAGCGACGAACCAGCTGGCGACCGTCGGTGCAACGGCCGGCCGTACGCCGTTCACGCTCGCGCTGTCGGGCTGCACCACCGACAAGAAGGGCGAAGACGGCACGACCGTGATTCCGGCGCCGGTGAAGAAGGTGTCGGTCGCGTTCGAACCGGGGCCGACCGTCAATGGCAACGGCCGTCTGAAGCTGACGGGTGACGATGCCGCGAAGGGCGTCGAGATCGCGATCCTGAACGACAAGTACCAGCCGATCAAGATCGGCGCCGACACCGGCATGCAGGGCGTGCAGGTCGCCGACATCGACACCGCGCTCGACGGCACCGGCACTGCGACGCTGCAATTCGCGGCGCAGTACGTCGCGACCGGTCCGGTCACCGGCGGCTCGGCCAATTCGAACGTCACGTACTCGCTCACGTATCCCTGATCCGCGACGCGTCGATTGACGTTGCCGGCCGCCTCGCGCGGCCGGTCGGCGTCGGCTCTTTCGAATGCGTGACAAGCAGTTGATTCGCAGTACCAATGACAGGAGAGGAAAGATGAACGCACGTTCCTACCGCCACCTGCTCGCGTGGATGACGTTCGCGCTGAGCTTTTCGTTTGCACACGCGAGCGTGACGCTGTCCGGCACGCGCGTGGTGTTCGACGCGAACGAGAAGGAAGTCACGATCCAGATGACCAACGACGGCAAGCGTCCGGCGCTGGTTCAGACGTGGATCGACAGGGGCGACGAACGTGCTGCCCCGGAGAGCATCGACGTCCCGTTCGTGATTACCCCGTCGATTTTCCGCATCGAAGGCGGCAAGGGCCAGACGCTGCGGATCCTCCACACCGGAGAGCCGTTGCCGGCCGACAAGGAGTCGCTGTTCTGGCTGAACGTGCTCGACGTGCCGCCGAAAGCGGCGGTCGATGAGGACGCGAACCGGCTGCAGCTCGCGTTCCGCACACGCGTGAAGCTGATGTACCGGCCGGCCGGGCTGTCCGGCAATGCGCTCGACGCGCCGTCGCAACTGAAATGGCGGATCGCGGCCGATGCCGAGCGTCGTCCGGTGCTCGAAGCGACCAACCCGACCCCTTACGTTGTCAACCTGTCCGGCATCGCGCTCGTCGCGAACGGCAAGACGCTCGAGGCGGGAGTCGGCTTCGTGCGGCCCGGCGAGACCGCATCGTTCCCGATCGACGGCGCACTGTCCGCCGACGTTACGGCCGGCAAGGTCGTGTTCAGCAGCATGGACGACTGGGGCGCGAGTCATGCCCATCAGTCCGATGTCGCGCAATGACCGCACGGCGTGACCCGTTCGCAACCGGTTAGGCCCGCACGGGTCTGCCCGGCCGATACAACCGAATCGAAACAAGGGCGTGGTGAATATGGAGAAGCAAGTCATGGATCGGAGGCTAGACAACCAGCCGCGTCTGAAGCCTATCTGCGCACTGCTTCTCACCATTATCGCGGGATGGCAGGCGCAGGCGCGTGCCGGCGAGCCCGGTGAAACGTTCCAGGTCGCGCAGACGGAGTTTGCACAGGTCGAATTCGAGAGCGCGTTTCTGCAAGGTGCCGGCGCGATCGACGTGTCGCGCTACGGGCGCGGCAACGTCGTGCGGCCGGGCCGCTATACGCCGGACATCTACGTCGACGGCCGCTGGGTCGGCCGCGCCGACGTTCCGTTCAAGGCCGCCCCGAACACGCCCGACGCGCAGCCGTGCTTCGACCGCGCGCTGCTCGACCGGATCGGCGTCGATCGTGCACGCCTGCCGAAGGACATTCGCGCGACGTTCGAGCAGGAAGAGGCGTGCCTGCGTATCGGCCAGATCATTCCCGACGCGTCCGTCAGTTTCGACTTCAGCGAGCAACGGCTCGATCTGAGCATTCCGCAGATCGCGATGCGCCGCAGCGCGCGCGGGTACGTGAGTCCCGATCAGTGGACGGCCGGCGTGCCGGTCGCGATGCTCGGCTACAACGCGAACACCTACCACTCGCAGATGCGCGGCGGGCACGGCAACACGCAGGGCTACGTCGGTCTCGACGGCGGCCTGAACGTGCAGCGCTGGCATTTCCGGCACAACGGTTCGTTCAGCTGGGACGATCGCGGCGGGCAGCGCTATCAGAACGTCGCGACCTATTTGCAGCGCGATGTCGCGCGCTGGTCGTCGCAGTTCGTTGTCGGCGATACGTATACGTCCGGCGATCTGTTCGATTCGACGTCGTTCCGCGGTGTTCGGCTGTACACCGACGACCGGATGTTGCCGGAATCCCAGCGCGGTTATGCGCCGGTCGTGCGCGGCGTCGCGAACTCGAACGCGAAGGTCACGATCACGCAGAACGGGATGCGGCTGTACGAAACGACGGTCGCGCCGGGCGCGTTCGTGATCGACGATCTGTACCCGACCGGCTACGGCGGCGATCTGCATGTGACCGTGACGGAAGCGGACGGCTCCGTCCACGCGTTCTCGGTGCCGTTCGCGGCGATCCCGCTGTCGCTGCGTCCGGGGCAGAACCGCTACAGCTTCACGGCCGGCGCGGTTCGCAACCTCGACAACACGTCGCCGCTGTTCATGCAGGCGACGTGGCAGCGCGGGTTCACGAACACGCTCACCGGCTACGGCGGCGTGACGGTGGCCGAAGGCTACGTGTCTGCAATGCTGGGCGGCGTGCTGAACACGTCGCTCGGCGCGATCGGCGCCGACGTCACGCACGCGAGCACGCAGGTGCCCGGCGAGCGTCGCTACTCGGGACAAAGCGTCCGTGTGAGCTATGCGAAGACGGTCGCCGCCACCGGGACGAACATCGCGATCGCCGCGTACCGCTATTCGACGAACGGCTTCTTCGGGCTGAACGACGCGATGCGCGCGCGGGATCAGGCGGCCTCCGACATCCGCTCGTCGAGCCTCTACCGGCAGCGCAATCGCGCATCGCTGACGCTGAGCCAGCAGTTCGGCGACACGTGGGGCAGCGTGAACGCGACCGTATCGGCGGCCACGTACTGGAACCGCAGCGGCTCCGACGTCGATTACACGATCGGCTACAACAACACGTTCCGCAACATCGCGTATACCGTGTCGGCCACGCGCCAGCGCAATGCGTTCGCAGGATCGAGCACGATGATCTATGCGGGGCTGTCGATTCCGCTCGGCCGCACGCGGCCGGCCATCGTGTCGACGAACTTCAGCCACGATTCGCGTGGGTCGACGCAATGGCAGACCTCGCTGTCGGGGTCGGCCGGTACGGACGGCAAGCTCGCATACGGCGTCAACGTGATGCACCGCTCGGGCTTCGGCAATTCGCAGACGAGCGGCGGTGCGAACTTCACGTATCGCGGCGCGCTGGCCGAACTGAGCGGCAGCATGGGCGCGAGCGCCGACTATCAGCAGTACTCGGTCGGCGTGCGCGGCGCGGTTGTCGCGCATCCGGGCGGCGTCACGCTGTCGCAGCCGGTCGGCGAGACGTTCGCGATCGTGTCGGCACCGCATGCGGCCGGCGCGCGGATCACGAACTCGACCGGTGTGCAGGTCGATCGCAACGGTTACGCGATCGTCCCGTATCTGTCGCCGTTCTCGATCAACGACATCACGATCGACCCGAAGGGGCTGTCGACGGACGTCGAGCTGCGGGAAACCAGCCAGCGTGTCGCGCCGCTCGCAGGCGCGGTGCCGATGGTGACGTTCAAGACCGTATACGGCCGCTCCGCGGTGATTCGCGCGCGTCGGCCCGACGGCACGCCGTTGCCGTTCGGTGCGGCGGTGAAGGACGGCAAGGGCGCGGACGTCGGCATCGTCGGGCAGGGCGGAAAGATCTTCGCGCGCGGCCTCGCGGATCAAGGCGAGCTTACCGTCACGTGGGGCACAGCCGACTCGGCATCCGCGTGCCGGTTGTCGTACGCGCTGCCGGTGCGCAAGCGAACTTCCGGCTATCAGCCGCCGCAGAGCCTCGATTTGCCATGCGCCGCGGCGCCCGCTGCCGATTACGCGCCGGCGCTGTCGAACCGCACGACGTCCGGCGCGTGACCGCGGCGCACGCCGTCGCGCGTGCGAATGCGACATTGCGATCGGCCGCGAGCCAACCCGATCGCTCGATCAACGAAAGTGTGTACGCCGAGGGGCATTATGCGCAAGGATTTGAAGCGTCTGCTGCAGATGCTGAAGTACGCGTCGCTGGCCGTTCTGCTGGTCCATGGCCAGCAGGCGCTCGCGGCTTGTACGGCCGCCCGGTGGACCGTGACGTCGAACGTGATCGGCATTTCCGCGCTATCGTTCTCCGGGCCGGCGGACGCGGTGCAGCACGGATCGTTGCTTGCACCGACTGCAACGGCGAAAGTGAACGGATGGCGTTACGAGTTCAACGAGCCGACGACCAATGCAGATTGCCAAAATCTGAAGGGCAGGTTCCAGTCGCTGGGAAAAGTGGTGCCCGGCGTACAGCACGTGTGGAACGGAGGACAAGTGTCGGACATCTGGGAAACAGGCGTTCCGGGTGTCGGCTATGCGCTTCTGATCCAGACCTTCCGCGGCCCCGAAACCGGCGTGAAAGAAGGCGGAATCGATGTGCCG
This sequence comes from Burkholderia sp. HMSC10F09, assembly GCF_001806955.1. Taxonomy (NCBI): domain Bacteria; kingdom Pseudomonadati; phylum Pseudomonadota; class Betaproteobacteria; order Burkholderiales; family Burkholderiaceae; genus Burkholderia; species Burkholderia sp. HMSC10F09. The sequence continues at coordinate 26,071 of NZ_KV786621.1, read as the reverse complement.
TACGGCGGCGCGGCAAGCCCTTCGTCAATGGAAACGTCCATCACGGTGAAAGCCGCGCTTGTCGTGACCGGACGTCTCGCAACCGGCAGCTACCGGGTCCCGACACAGAACGTCGGCAGGTACACCATCATCGACGGCAGCGGAAAGCCGCTGACCGCCGATATTCCGTTGGCCAGCGTGCCGATCACCGTCGCGGCGCAGGGCTGCAAGGTGGTCGCGGGGGACGGCCAGACGGTCACGCTGCCGAGAGTCATTACGTACGACTTCAAGGAAGTCGGCGCGACATCGGCCGTTTCTTCTTCGTTCGAAATCGGTCTCAAATGCGATACCACGCTGGCCGTTCATGCGACGCTGACGGATGCGAACGATCGATCGAACCTGTCGACGGCACTCACGCTTGGGCCGGGCTCGACTGCGAGCGGGTTCGGTCTGCAGATCTTCCGCGATAAATCGTCGACGCCGATCGCGTTCGGCCCGGAATCGTCGACGAAGGGCAATCCGAACCAGTGGCTGGTCGGGACGGCCAACGCGTATAACACGCTGTTGATTCCGTTTACCGTGAAGTACGTGAAGACCGAGCCGAAGGTCGGGCCGGGAACCGTCAACGCGCGGATGTTCGTCACGTTTTCATATCAGTAGCCGGCAGGCGGCGCCGGATGCGGCGCGGTGACGGGCCGTTTCGGTCGGGATGCGCGATCGATATCAGTCGGCTTGCGAGAGCGGGCGTCGCCGGCCCGCGTTCGCGCAGTCGCATGACTCATGCGTGTAAGCCGGCATCAAGCTCACGGTGCGCCGCACTCAGGACCACGCCGCCACGGGCGTTACACCCCTTCTCGAGAAAATCGGTCACCGAATCGCGACCCGGCACGAACGCGGGCAACTGCAGCGGCACATCCGCCTTGCCGCGATGATACGTGCCGTGATGGCACGCGTGCTGCAGAATGTCGCCGTGCCGGATCCGTGGCGGCTTGCCGCTCGTGAACGTGAAATCGATCGGCTCGTCGAGGGCGCCTGCGTCGACACCGGCGACATACGCGACCTACCCGTCGTCGGCGTCGGCCGCGGCGCGCGCGAGCGTGTCGAGGTCGGGCAATGTGTCGGACCGAGCGGCGCGAAATGCCGGCCGGCGAAGAAACGGCAGGCGATCCGTTCGCGGCGCGCGCACAGATGACGAAATTGTCATCTTCGGGTCGGGCGCCGGTAAGGCGACACCGGCTACGCTCGTTTCATCCCGTTACCGAATCGGGTCGATCCCGTCTCGCTCGCCTGCGCCGCGCGGTGCTCGGTGCGCGGCAGCGGCGGCCGCCGGCCGCGACCGGTCCGCGTTTCCGCATCCGGAGCGACAGATGAATCGGTTTGCTTCCATTCGCGTATTGCCGCGGCGACGCGACCGGATGCGTACCGGATGCCGGCGTGCTGCCGGGCGCGCGGCCGGTGCCGACGTGCGCGGAGCGGCGCGCCGCCGAATGCGCGTAGTGCCGCCGCGCGACCACGCCCGGCTGCCGAAGCGCGGCGGCCGACGGTCGCATGTGCCCGTCCGCCGGTCTGCCGCACCGGCCGGCGCCGTATCCCGATTTTTCCCGGTAACATCACCGAATCTCCGCCAACCGCCTGCGATGGAGCCGATCATGCGCATCCTGATAGTGGAAGACGAACCGAAGACCGGCGCCTATCTGAAGAAGGGGCTCGAGGAATCCGGCTTCAGCGTCGATCTCGCGACCGACGGCGCGCAAGGGTTGCTGCTCGCGCAGGAAGAGTCGTACGACGTGATCGTGCTCGACGTGATGCTGCCGGTGCTCGACGGCTGGGGCGTGCTCAAGCGGCTGCGCGACACGCATACGACGCCGGTGCTGTTCCTGACCGCGCGCGACGACGTGCAGGACCGCGTGCACGGGCTCGAACTCGGCGCGGACGATTACCTCGTCAAACCGTTTGCGTTCGTCGAACTGCTCGCGCGCGTGCGCACGCTCGCGCGCCGCGGGCCGCCGCGCGAGACCGAGCGGATCACGGTCGGCGATCTCGACATCGACGTCGTGCGGCGGCGCGTGAAGCGCGGCGCGGTGCGGATCGACCTGACGCCGCGCGAGTTCTCGCTGCTGCAGCTGCTCGCGCGCCGGCACGGCGAAGTGCTGAGCCGCACCCAGATCGCGTCGTACGTGTGGGACATGAACTTCGACAGCGACACGAACGTCGTCGAAGTCGCGATCCGGCGGCTGCGCGCGAAAGTCGACGACGATTTCCCGATCAAGCTGATCCACACGGTGCGCGGCGTCGGCTACGTGCTCGAACCGAAGGACGGCGCATGACGCGCGGCCGCTCGCTGACCGCGACGCTCGCGATCGCGTTCGGCGCGACAACGCTCGCGGCGTTCGGGCTCGTCGGCACCTATGTCTACAAAGGACTCGAACGGCAGGTCAGCACGCAGGACGATCTCGACATCGTGCTCGCCGCGCGCCATGCGCGGCGGCTCGCGAGCGAACTCGAGTCCGTCGACGCGGTGCGCGCGCACGCGGATCGCCTGACGAGCCAGGTGCTCGGCAACGAGGCGCTATCGATGGCCGTCGTCGATACGGACGGCCACGTGCTCGCGCGTCACAACGTCGAGCGCACCGAACTCGCCGAGCTGCGCGACGCAGCGCCGGCGGCGGCCGGATCGTCGTCGGTGCTGCCGGAGGCCGGCCTGTTTCCGCCGCACGCGGCGGCGGTGCCAGCGACCGAGCGCATCACCGTCGACCGCATCGCATCGTGGACGGCCGACGGCGGCACGCCGGTGCGCGGGGTCGTCACCGATGCGGCGCTGCGCGACCGGTCGCAGATCCGCATCGCGGTCGCGCGCAACATGAGCGATCGCGCGGAACTGCTGCACGGCTATCGCGACACGCTCGAGATCGCGGGCGGCGTCGGCGCGCTGTTCGCGATGCTGCTCAGCGTGTGGCTGATCCGCACGGCGCTCGCGCCGCTGCGCGAGATCGTCGCGAACACGGGCGCGATTACGGTCGACAAGCTCGACATGCGCGTCGACGCGTCGCGCGCACCGCGCGAGCTGCGCGCGCTCGTCGACGCGCAGAACGCGATGCTCGGCCGGCTGCAGCAGGCGTTCGGCCATCTGTCGCAATTCAGCGCCGATCTCGCGCACGATCTGCGCACACCGCTGAACAACATGCGCGGCGCCACCGAAGTCGCGCTCGCACGGCCGCGTGCCGTCGCCGAATATCAGGCGCTGCTCGAATCGAATCTCGAGGAGTACGACCGTCTCGCACGGATGATCGAGAACGTGCTGTTTCTCGCGCGCGCCGAACATCCGGGCTTCGTCACGCGGCAGCGCGCATTCGACGTGCGCGACGAGCTCGCACGCATCGCCGGCTATTTCGAAGGGCTTGCCGACGAAGCGGGTTCCACGCTGCACGTCGACGGAAGCGGGCATCTGACCGCCGATCTCGAACTGTTCCGCCGCGCGGTCAGCAATCTGCTCGCGAACGCGCTGCGCCATACGCCGGCCGGCGGCACGATCGCGCTGCGTGTCGACGAGACCGACGACGCGGTGCACGTGAGCGTCGCCAATCCCGGCGAGCCGATCGATCCCGCGCTGCTGCCGCGCATCTTCGACCGCTTCGTGCGCGGCGATCCGGCACGCAGCGGCGGCGTGCCGGGTGGCGCGGCAGGTCTCGGCCTCGCGATCGTCCGCTCGGTGATGGACTTGCACGGCGGCACCGCGCGCGTCGAAAGCGACAGCAGCGGCACGCGCTTCATCCTCACGTTCGTCAAGCATCCGGCTTCGTAGCGGCTGCACCGATCGCGGCGTTCGCCACCGCGTCGGCGCCGGCGTGCCAGCCGCCGCCGAGCGCCTTCATCAGCGCGACCGCCGCTTCCATCCGGCGGGCCGCGATCTGATCGGCGAGCCGGCGGTTCGTCAGCGCGATCGTCTGTGCGGTCACGACATCCAGATAGCTGACGGCGCCTGCTTTGAAGCGGTTCGTCGTGAGCCTCAGCGACAGGTCGGCCGCATCGGTCGCGCGCTGCTGACTGCGCGCTTCGGACGCGAGCGCGTCGAGTGCGGACAACTGATCCTCGACCTGCTGAAACGCGACGAGCACGGTTTGCCGATAGTCGGCGACGGCGCCGTCGTACTGCGCATGCGCGCCGCGCAGCGACGCGCTGCGGCGGCCGCCATCGAACAGCGTGCCGGCGAGCTGCGGGCCGAGCGACCAGAACAGGCTCGGCGCGGACAGCCACGGTGCGAAGAAGCCGCTTTCGAGCCCGGCGCTTGCCGACAGCACGAGATCGGGGAAGAACGCGGCGCGCGCTTCGCCGATTTGCGCATTCGCGGCCGCGACGCGGCGCTCGGCCGCCGCGATGTCGGGCCGCCGTTCTAGCAGCTGCGCCGGCACGCCGGCCGGAATCGCCGGCACGTCGAACGTCTGCACGCGCGGCGGCAGCGCGAACGTCGACGCGCTTTCGCCGACGAGCGTCGCGATCGCGTGCTGCAACTGCGCGCGAGACGCATCGATGTCGGTGTCCTGCGTGCGCGTCGATTCGAGCTGCGTCTGCGCCTGCGCGACCGCCGACGCGTCGATCGCACCGGCGGCGAGTTGCTGCTTCAGCAGCGTCAGCGCGTCCGTATACGCGCGAACGGTATCGTCGAGCAGCTGCTTCTGCGTATCGAGCGAGCGCAGCGCGAAATAGTCGGTCGCCAGTTCGGCAGTGACCGACAGCTTCACGGCTTCGAGGTCGGCCGCGCTCGCGTCCGCATTCGCCTGCGCGCCGGCCACTGCATCGCGCACGCGGCCGAACACGTCGGGCTCCCAGCTTGCGGCGACGCCGGCTTGATAGTCGGGCGTCGTCTTGCCCGCGAGCGACGAGCCGAGCCGGTTCTGCGACACGCGCGCGCGGCTCTGCGCGACGCCGGCCGTGATCGTCGGCAGAAAGCCCGCATGCTGATAGTCGACCATCGCGCGCGCCCGTTGGAGCTCGGCAACGGCTTGCTTCACGGTCTGGTTCGACACGTCGACGCGCGCTTCGAGCGCGTTCAGATCGGCGTCGCCGAACACGGTCCACCACGCGCCGCGCGGTGCGGCATCGGCGGGTGCGGCGACGTCCCAGCCGGCCTGCGCGCCCGCATAGTGCGCGGGCACCTCGACCGAAGGGGGCGAATAGGGCGGCAGCGTCGAACAGCCGGCGAGCACAGCGGCGATGCCGAGCGCGACGACGCGGCGCGCGAACGGGAGCGGAGAAAGGATGCGCATGGCAGGCACCTCGCAGGTTGTCGTCGATGGGTCAGTTGCGCGCGGGCACGGCAACCTGCGCGGCCGCGGCGGCCGCGCGCATCGCGCGCACGTTCGCGTTCGACGCCGCATTGGCCGCAGCGGTCGGCCGAGCGTGAGCCGACGACGACGCAACCGGCACCGCTTCATGTGCGGTCGACACGATCTTTACCGCTTCGCCGGCCGTGATCGCATCGCCCGGGTTGTCGATCACGCGGTCGGTCGCCGCGAGCCCGGCGACGATCTCGACGCGCGTGCCGAAGTCTCGGCCGATCTGCACGGTCTTCAGCGCGGTGCGTCCGTGCGCGTCGACGGTCGCGACGGTCACGCCATCCGGACGGAACAGCAGCGCGCTGACGGGCAGTTCGAGCGCGGGCGCCGCGCTCGGCACGACCAGATGCGCCTGCGCATATGCACCGGGCATCAGCGCGCCGTCGCGGTTGTCGACGTCGATCTCGACGCGCAGCGTGCGCGTGACGGGATCGATCGCGCCCGCGGTGCGCGCGACGCGCGCGGGAAATCGCCGCCCCGGATACTGCTGCGTGGTCAGGTAGACCGGCGTGCCGGCCGATACGCCGGCCGCGCTGTCCTGCGGCACGTCGACGAACACGCGCAGCGTGTCGGTCTGTTCGAGATGAAACAGTTCGCCGGACAGCCCCGGGCTGCCCGGCGTGCCGCCGGCCGTGACGAGCGTGCCGACGTCGACGTTGCGCGCGGTGATCACGCCGTCGAACGGCGCGGCGACCGATTCGTACGACACGAGTTCGGCGAGATGCGCGACGTTCGCCTGCGCGGACGCGAGCATCGCGCGCTTCGCGTTCATGTCGGCGACTTTCGTGTCGGTGTCCTGCTGCGATACCGACTGCGTTTTCAGCATGTCCTGCCAGCGCTGCGCGGTCGATTTCGCATAGTCGTAGTTCGCCTGCGCGCTCGCCGCGTCGGCGCGTGCCTGCCGCAGCTGTGCGTCGAGATCGGGCGCCGCGATCTGCGCGAGCGTCTGGCCCGCCTTCACGTGCGTGCCGAGATCGGCACTCCAGTGTGCGATATAGCCGCTCGTGCGCGCATAGATCGACGCCTCCGCGTACGGCATCACCGCGCCGGGCAACGTAAGCGTCTGATCCGCAGGTGCGGCGCCCGGTACGATCACGGACACGGGCAGCGCCTGCTGCGCGGTAACCTGCGTGCGTTGCGCGGCGCGCGCATCGATCCGTGGCACGATGCCGATCGCGAGCAGCGCGGCGGCGGCCGCGATCGCGGCAAGCGGCAGCGCGACGCGGCGCCGGCGGTGCGACGGCGGTGCATCGGGAAGTGCGCCGCGTGCGGCGGCAGCGGGTTGGTGCGCGTCGGCGGGCGGCGCGAGCGGTTCGAGGGTCGGGTCGGTCATGAGGAATTCCCCAGTCGGTCGATTCGAATGGAAAGGGCGGGCAGCCGCGTTCAGCGCAGTGCGGGCGTGTCGGGTGTGGCGCGTTCGGCGGCCGCCGCGCGGCGCCGTGCGAGCCACGCGTGGACGAAGCCGAACAGCACCGGGACGAACAGCAGCGTCGACAGCGTGCCGAACGCGAGCCCGCCGATCACCGCGCGTCCGAGCGGCGCGTTTTGCTCGCCGCCGTCGCCGAGACCGAGCGCCATCGGCAGCATGCCGATCAGCATCGCGAGCGCCGTCATCAGGACCGGACGGAAGCGGCTGAAGCCGGCTTCGAGCGCGGCCTGCCACGGCGACGCGCCGCCGGCAAGCTGTTCGCGCGCGGTGTTCACGACGAGAATGCTGTTCGCGGTCGCGATGCCGATGCACAGGATCGTGCCGGTCAGCGCGGGCACCGACAGCGTGGTGCGCGTGACGAACAGCATCCATGCGATGCCGGCGAGCGACGCGGGGAGCCCGCCGACGATCACGAGCGGGTCGAGCCACGACTGGAAGTTCACGACCATCAGCAGATAGACGAGCGAGATCGCGAGCACGAGTCCGCCGAGCAGGCCCGTGAACGATTCGTGCATCGCCTGCACCTGGCCGCGCAGCACGATCGACGAGCCGGGCGGCAGTTGCGCGCGCGCGTCGTCGACGAGCTTCGTCACGTCCGCGGTCACGCCGCCGAGGTCGCGTCCCTGCACCGACGCGAAGATGTCGAGCACCGGCTGCACGTTGTAGTGCGACACGACGGCCTGCTGCGTCGCACGCGAGAACGTGCCGAGCGCGCCGAGCAGGTTCTGCGCGGGCGCACCGGCGGCCGGGCCGCCGGCCGGCGTCTGCGGCGCGCGCGCGGCGCTCGTCGGCAGCGGCACGTTCGCGAGCGCCTGCAGCGAGTTCACCGTGTACTGCGGCGTCTGCACGAGCACCGGATAGCTGACGCCGTTGCGCGGATCGAGCCAGAAGTTCGGCGTCGTCTGCGAGCTGCCGGACAGCGCGATCAGCAGGTTCTGCGCGACGTCGCGCTGTTGGAGGCCGGCCTGGATCGCCTTCGTGCGATCGACGTTCACGTCGATCGCGGGCTCGTCGCCGGGCTGCTGGATGCGCGCGTCGACGAGCCCGCGCACGCCGCGCAGCTTCGCGAGCAGTGCATTCGCGACCGCACGGTTCCGGTCGAGCTTGTTGCCGACGATCTGGATGTCGATCGGCGCAGGCAAGCCGAAGTTGAGGATCTGGCTGACGATATCGGCCGGCAGGAACGCGAATGTGACGCCGGGGAACGACTGCGCAAGCACGTTGCGCAGCGTCGCGACATACGCGGCGGTCGGCGCGTGATCGGGCCTCAGGGTGATCATCACGTCTGCGTCCTCGCTGCCGATCGGGTCCGACGAGTCGTACGTGAGGTTGATCCCGCTCACCGGCACGCCGATGTTGTCGAGCACGCCCGCGAGTTCGCGCGGCGGAATCACGGTGCGGATCTTCGCTTCGACTTCATCGGTGAGCCGCGCGGTTTCCTCGATCCGCGTGCCGGTCGGCGCGCGCAGGTGCAGGCGAATCTCGCCGGTGTCGACCGACGGGAAGAAATCCTGCCCGGCAAATGCATACAGGCCGGTCGACGCGATGCACGCGAGCAGGAACGCGGCCGCGAAGCGGCGGCGTCGCGCGATCGCCGCGGACAGCAGCGCGCGGTAGCGCAGCCGCACGGCCTCGAAGCGGTGTTCGAACGCGGCCTGGAACCGCGCGAGCCGCGCGAACATGCCGCGCGGCGGCCGGCCCTGGCGCTTCGCGCGCATCAGTGCCATCGCGAGCGTCGGCACCAGCGTGCGCGAGAAGAAGTACGACGCGATCATCGCGAAGATGACGGCCTCGGCGAGCGGCACGAACAGGTAGCGCGCGACGCCGGTCAGCAGGAACATCGGCACGAACACGATGCAGATCGACAGCGTCGACACGAAGGTCGGCACCGCGATTTCGCCCGCGCCGGTCAGGATCGCGTCCTCGAGCGGCGCACCGAGTTCGAGATGATGCGTGATGTTCTCGATCGCGACGGTGGCGTCGTCGACGAGGATCCCGACCGCAAGCGCGAGCCCGCCGAGCGTCATGATGTTGATCGTCTGGCCGAGCGCCGACAGCGCGAGCAGCGACGTCAGCACCGCGAGCGGAATCGAGACCGCGATGATCAGCGTCGCGCGCCAGCTGCCGAGAAACAGCAGGATCATCAGCGCGGTCAGGCACGCGGCGATCAGCGCTTCGCGCACGACGCCCTGCACCGCGGCCTTCACGAACACCGACTGATCGTCGAGCGGCGCGATGTGCAGCGCCTTCGGCAGTCCGGCCTCGATCTTGGGCAGCATCGCCTTCACCTGGTCGATGATCGTCAGCGTCGATGCGCTGCCCGTCTTCTCGACCGTCAGCAGCGCCGCGCGCCGGCCGTCCGCACGCACGATGTTGGTCTGCGGCGCATAGCCGTCGCGGACGTGCGCGACGTCGCGCACGTACACGACGTTGCCGCCGACCGTCCTCACCGGCAGGTTATTCAGTGCGGCGACGGTCTGCGTGCTGCCGTTCATCTGCACGTTGTATTCGCGCGTACCGATCTTCGCGGTGCCGCCCGGCAGGATGAGGTTCTGCGCGTTGATCGCGTTTACGACGTCGATCGGCGCGAGCCCCTTCGCCTGCAGTGCGCGCGTATCGAGATCGACGACGATCTGCCGGATCTTGCCGCCGAACGGCAGCGGCACGGCGGCGCCCTGCACGGTCGCGAGCTGCGTGCGGATGAAGCTGTTGCCGAGGTCGTACAGCTGCTGTTCGGCGAGCGTGTCGCTCGACAGGCCGAGCTGCAGGATCGGCACCGTCGACGCGTTGTACGTGATGATGTTCGGCGGCAGCGTGCCGGGCGGCAGGATCCGCAGGATCGACGCCGCATTGCTCGCGGCTTCGGCGATCGCGCGGTTGATGTCGGCGCCCGGGTGGAAAAAGATCTTCACGACCGACACGCCGTTCAGCGACTGCGACTCGATGTGCTCGATGTCGTCGACGTCGGACGTGAGCGCGCGTTCGTAGTTCGACGCGATCCGCTTCGCCATGTCCTCGGCCGAGAAGCCGTTGTACGACCACACGATGCTGACGACCGGAATGTCGATGCTCGGAAAGATGTCGGTCGGCGTGCGCAGCAGCGCGAGCGGTCCAGCGATGAAGATCAAGAGCGCGAGTACGACGAACGTGTAGGGCCTGCGCAGCGCCAGCCGGACGATCCACATGATGTTGCTCCTCGATGCAGGGCTCGGATTCGCATTCGTTGCGACAAGCGTGCAGTCTGCCGTCGCGGGGTTGACCCGTCGCTGACCCGAAGATTACGAAGCCGTTATCTGGGCACCCGGGCCGAGGATCTCGAATTTGGCGTTTGCCGATCGGTGCTGCGCGCGCGTACGCGATGGCCGAACGCGTTTCGTCGCCCGGGCAATGCGGAGCACCCGCACGGCAACACGGCGCCGCCCTCGCGCCGGTGCCGACAGCCGCGCATCGCTTCGTCCATAATGTCGAACCCCGACCATCCGCCTGTCCAGACGATTGCCAGGAGCTTGACCGATGTCGTTGCGCACCGATGCAGACTTCTTCCTTCTTCTCGCCGACTCGTATCGCCGGCTTCTGAACCGGCCGCTCGTGCCTGACGGCCTGAACGCGGCGGACGGCGCCGCATGGCTGTACGACGCCGCGCCGTTCGGTATCCTCGCGCACGACACCTCGGCCGATCCGGTGTTCGTGTACGGCAACAAGCGCGCGCAGGCGATCTTCGAATATGGCTGGGACGAACTGACCGCGTTGCCGTCGCGGCTGTCGGCGGAACCGATGGAGCGGCGCGAGCGCCAGTCGTTCCTCGAGAAGGTCGCGCGCGACGGCTTCGTGTCCGACTACCGCGGCGTGCGCGTGACGAAGTCCGGCAAGCGTTTCTGGATCGAGCGCGCGACCGTGTGGCAACTCGTCGACGCGGGCGGCATCGTGCGCGGGCAGGCCGCGATGATTCCGCAGGTGCGCACGATCGACCCGGGCGCATGAGCGCATGAACGCACGACGGCGACGCGGCGGCGCGCGGATAACAACACCGTAATGAAAGGCTCACCTTCCGGAAAGCGCGTGAATCGCAGAATGAACCGGACTCTTCATCGCATCGATGGGGAGCGGAAGTCCGGCTTCGTCAGCGGACGCGAACACGTCATTTTCAAAGGTGAACATCATGAACAGCTGGATCCGTGCAGTCGTGCTTTCCTGCGCATTGAGCGCGCCGCTCGTCGCATTCGCGCAAACCGCCAACGGCCCCGTCACGCGGGCCGACGTGCGCGCCGATCTGGTGCGCGTCGAGCAGGCCGGCTACCGGCCGGTCGGCACCGATCCGTCCTATCCGGACGACATCCAGGCCGCCGAGGCGAAGGTCGCCGCGCAGCAATCGCAAGCGGCGGCCGCACAGCCGAACGCCGGCGCGAACGCGCACGTCGCGTTGGTCACATCGGTCGCGTCGGTCGACACGCAGCGTCCGTACGAGCATCACTGAGCCGGTGATGCGTGTCGTACGACCGACCGCGCGCGTTACGCCGCGCGGTCCATCGAACGCCGCTCACGCGGCGGACAGCACGACCGACACGCCCGTTGCCGTGTACACCGGCGTTGCGTGGAACCCGTCGACGATCACCGTCGAGAATTTCGCTGCCGCCGCCGCGCCGTCGACCAGCGCGATCGTATCGCCGGCCTTCGGCGCATAGCCGTTCACGAATTTCACGCGCAGCGTGCCGCCCGCGATCGTCAACGGGCCGCCGACGCGCAGACGCCCGCCGCCGTTGCCGTCAATGTCGAGTTCCAGCGTCGCGCCGTCGAGCTGCGTATAGCGCGTCGCGATCGTCACCGGCGCGGCCGCCGCGATCCGCACGCTGCCGCCCGTGCCGACGTACACGTCGCCGCTGCCGAACGCGGACGCCGATGCGGCCGTGAGCGTGCCGCCGGCGACCTGCGTGCCGCCGGTATAGCGGTTGTTGCCCGCAAGCGTGAGCGTGCCGCTGCCTTGCAGCGTCAGCTTGCCGGCGCCTGCGATGTCGTTGCGCCACACGTCGGCCGCGTTCAGCCCGCCTTTCGATCCGTCCATCGACACGGTCACGTTGCCGTTGAACGCGCCGTACCCGTCGGCGGCGGCGAACAGGTTCAGCCGGCCCCAGCCTTCCGCATCGTCCATTACCGGATAGCCGGACGGCATTTCGGTGGTCTTCAGCACGACGCGGCGCTGGTCCGCGCTCAGATACGGGAAGCGCGTCAGCAGCAGGATCTCCGCGCCCTTCGGCACGACGGGCGGTGCATCGGTCGGCTCGATCGGCGCGAAGCCGAACGTCATCCGGCGCAGGAATGCGGCCTTGTTCGTCGCATAGTCGGCGAACCGGTCGGTGGCCGCGGTGCCTGAATGCGCAAACGCTGCGAAGGTCGCGTCGGTCGTGCCGGTGAGCTGCTGCAGCGTCTGGTGCGCCTGCGCGTACGCGGCCTGCGCATCGTTCGCGTACACGGTGAGGTTCGCCGCGCTGACCGCCAGCGCGAGCATACGTCCGCCGATCACGTCGAGCGGCGAGTGCATGCCGGCGAGGATCCGGTTCTCGCCGAGTTCCAGCCCGCGGCCGACCATTTCCTGGAAGCGCTCCGGCACGAGCCACGCCATCGTCACCGCATCGCGCACCGCTTCGGCCGTGTGGCCGCTGACGAAACCGCCGTCGGTCGCGGGCGTCGTGCTTTTCGCCGGCACGAGCGTCGGCGCGACGACGACGCTCGAGCTCCAGCGGTACGGCCGTGCGTATTTGTAGAAGCGCTTCGCCGGCTCCGTCGACGCGTTGCTGCCCATCTCGTTCAGCAGATCGACCACTTTGCCGAAACCGGCATTCGCGCTGCCGCCGACGCCGACGTTGTTGCCGGTGTCGTTGTACAGCACGGTCGTCGCGTCGGCCGGCACGCTCGTGATGCTCGTCGTCTGCTGTGCCGCGGTGCGCCACGCGGCGGTCAGCGGTCCCATCCCGTCGGTCACGCTGTACCCTTTGCCGCGCCGGTCGTCGAAGTACGCGGCGTCGGCCTGCTGCGGCGTGCGCGCGGTCGTCGCCTCGATCACGTATTGCACGTTCGCGGACAGCACCGCCGCGTTCAGGATCGTCCCGCACGGCGTGCCGCTGTCGGGCAGCCCGGAGCACGTTGACGGCGAGATCGCGGGGAACGCGCCGTCGGCCGGCGCGCTGACGCCCGCGTCGACGAGCATCGTCGACGGCTGCCACAGGTCGAGGAAGCGGCTCAGCACGCGCACGGCCGCGTTCGTCGACAGCGTCGCGTAGCGCGCGTCGCCGCGCTGGTTGGTCGCGATGGTGTCGACGAATGCGGGCACGCTCGGCACCGGCGCGCTGTCGACGAAGCCGGGATCGGGCGGCGGCGCCGGTACGGCCGCCTGCGGCGTGTCGGTGGCGACGACATCGTCGCCGCCGCCGCACGCGGCAAGAACGATCGCACTCGACAGCGCGGCCACGTGCAGCGCGAAACGATTCGATGACGCGAACATGCAGCACTCCATCCTGAAAGCCGAAGATGGCGAATTGTCGGGATCGATCGTGACGTGGCCGTTACGGATTTGTTGCGCGTCGTGCCGCCGTGCGGTGCATCGCGCGACGCGGCGCAGTCGCCGTGCGGCGTGCGAGGGTGCGCTGTGCGGGCGCTAGACGATCGCCGGTTCGGCTGGCGCGGCGGTTTCGACGTCGGCGTGGCACACGCGATTGCGGCCGCGGTGCTTCGCCGTATACAGCGCACGGTCGGCGCGACGCGCCAATGCATCGGCCGATGCCGCACGCGCGCGGTCGGCCGTCGCGCAGCCGATGCTGACCGTGAACGCGGGCACCGGATCCGCAAATCCGTCGAGCCGGTTGCGTTCGACGTCGCGGCGGATCGCGTCCGCGATCTGCATCGCGCCGCGCGCGTCGGTATCGGGCAGCACCGCGACGAATTCCTCGCCGCCGTATCGCGCGGCGACGTCGCCGCGCCGGCATACATGCGCGCGAATGCAGGCGGCGAGAAAGCGCAGCGCCGTGTCGCCGTGCGCATGCCCGTAGCGGTCGTTGTACTGCTTGAAGCGATCGGCATCGATGAACAGCACCGACAGGCTGCCGCCGTCGCCGCGCTGCAGCCGCGCGCACGCGTCGACGAGCATCGCATCGAGCGCGCGGCGGTTGTGCAGGCCCGTCAGCGGATCGGTGCACGCGAGGTCGGTCAGCCGCTGCTGCTTGCGCAGATTGTCGCGCAACGCGAACGCAAGCAGCCAGACCACCGCGCAGAACAGCGCGCCGATCACCGACGCCGACACGCCGACCGTCCACGACAGCCGCGTGATGCCGGCCAGCACGTCGCGCTCGGCCGGCGCGACGACCGCGATCAGTGGCGTGCCGGGCACGCGCTGGAACGTATACAGACGCAACGTGCCGTCGATCGACGAATGCGCGGCATAGAACCCCGACTCGCGGCTCACCATGCGCTCGAACGACTTCGAGCGGCGCAGGCGCGTCATCTGATGCTCGCTGAGCGGCGGGTTTCTCGCGAGGATCGTGCCGTCCGCGCGCAGGATCGCCGTGACGCCGTGCGGTCCGACGTTCAGCCGCGACAGCAACTGGCCGAAGTACGCGAGGTCGATCGCGACGACGGCAATGCCATCGAACGTATGGTCCGGCCGCTCGATGCGCCGCGACAGCGCTATCGATTCGGCGCCGCCGCGCGAGCGTGCGCGATACGCTTGCGACACGTAAAGCCCGACGCCGTCCGCCTTGCGATGGACGTTGAAATAGTCGCGATCGCTGAAATCCCAGCGATGCGACGAACTGCAGCATCCGTCGATCAGCCGGCCGTACCGGTCCGTCACGCCCATTCCCGTCACGTACTGCGCGGCCGTGCGCTCGAACAGCAGGTCGTGCCGCAAGCCGGCGTCCATGCGTCGCACGGCCGGATTGCCGAGGTCGGACGCCAGCGCGACGAGCGCGGCGTTCGACGTTTCGACGGTCCGCGCGATCTCGCTGACGAGCACCGCGGCGACGTTGCGCGACGTTTCATGCGCATGCTCGACGACTTCGCTGCGCGCGGCCCACAGCGTGAGCGCGCTGATCGCGAGCGCGGCCAGCGACATCAGCGTGCCGAGCGCGCCGACGAACAAGGTGTGGCGCCCCGCCCAGTCGGCGATTTTCTCGATTGAAGTGGAGGCAGACATGCTCGCGCGTGTCGTGCCGGCCCGCACAACGCGCACGGTCGGCATCAAAATCCGGGTTAACGGCAGTGGCGCGAAGAAATGGAGGCCCGGCGCGCGGTGCGCGCGGGGCTGGGTCGCCGCAAACGTGTGCGCGGCGATACGGGCCGCGCGATGCGCGCGATCAGGCGCGCGTGCCGGTATCGTCGACGAGGCGCCCGAGGCGCACGACCGTCACGCCGGGCCGCAACTGGCGCAGCGACGGCATCACGAGCACGCAGTCGGGATAGGGCGTGACGACCGGTTCGCCGTTCGACCAGCCGATCACGGTGCCGGCATCGGGGAAATGTTCGAGGCCCGTGTAGTCGCCCGCGAAGCGAAACGCGGTGCTCGTCGCGACGACAGGCTCCGTGACTTCGACGACGCGCATCGCGTCGGGCAGCGGCAGGAACCAGTCGGCCGGCAGGTCCTCGCGCTCGACGACACCCGACGCGACCAGGAAACGGGCCGTGGTATCGCGGGCGACCGCGACCGCACGTGCCTCCCAGTGCTGACCGCATTCGACGAGCATCGCGCATTTGTCGCTCGCCGGGTCGCCGAACGCGCCGTAGTCGCGCATCCGCGTGCCCTCCGGGTGCCCGGCGTCGCGAATCACGGTGGCCGGTGCGCCGACGCGGCGTGCGAGCGCGACACCCTTGTCGAGCGGACCGGCGACGATCAGCGGCGCACTGCGCTCGTGCATCGAATGCAGGTCGAGCAGCCAGTCGGCCGCGTCGACGAACGGGCGCAGTTCGCGCGCGCGATCGAGTTCGACCGACCGGCGCGAGCGGTCGTCGAGCACGGCGGGCGTCCAGACGCGGTTGAAGTCCTGATCGACGAAGCGCGCGGCATCGGGCTGCGCCGGATCGAAGCGCGCGTAGGCGGCGACGTTCGCGAACGAGAGCGTCAGCGTGCCGCGTCGCGGCCGCACGCCGAGCGCGAGCAGCGCATCGACGACGATCGCGCCGCACACCTCGTTGCCGTGCGTGAGCGCATTGACCATCACGTTCGGCCCCGGCTCGGCGGCGGCGAAGCGGTGCACGTAGTCGACATCGGTATTGCTCGCGCGGTGCGGCGCGAGATTGGGAAACGACACTTCGATCGGGTAAGCGGCGAGGGCGGCAGCATTCATGGCAGCGGGTTCCGTGTAGCGAAAACGTCAGGCGGCAGCGTACGGCGCTCGGCGCGCGTCATTCGAGCCCGCCCTGGCACAGGTATTTGATCGACAGGTAGTCGTCGAGCCCGTACCGCGACCCTTCGCGACCGTAGCCCGATTCCTTCACGCCGCCGAACGGGGCGGCCTCGCTCGCGAGCGCGCCTTCGTTGATGCCGACGATGCCCGTTTCGAGTTGCGCCGATACGCGCGCGATGCGGCGCACGTCCTGCGTATAGAAATACGCGGCGAGCCCGTACGGCGTGTCGTTCGCGGCGTCGATCGCCTGCGCCTCGGTATCGAAGCGAAACAGCGCGACGACGGGGCCGAACGTTTCTTCGCACGCGAGCTGCATGTCGGCCGTCGCATCGGCGAGTACGGTGGGCGCGTAATAATGCGGGCCGAGCGCCGGCAGCCGCTTGCCGCCCGTCAGCACGCGCGCGCCGCGCTCGCGCGCATCGTCGACGTGGCGCGCGATCTTGTCGACCGCGCGCGCGTTGATCATCGGCCCGATCTGCGCGGCCGGATCGCTGGCCGGTGCGACCTTCAGCGCGCCGACGCGCGCGGCAAGCTTCTCCGCGAACGTGTCGTAGACGCCGGCCTGCACGTAGACGCGGTTCGGCGACACGCAGGTCTGGCCGCCGTTGCGGAATTTCGCGGCCATCAAGCCGTCGACGGCCGCGTCGAGCTCGGCATCGTCGAACACGATGAACGGCGCGTTGCCGCCGAGTTCGAGCGACAGCTTCTTCAGCGTCGCGGCCGACTCGCGCGCGAGCAGCTTGCCGACCGGTGTCGAGCCGGTGAACGTGATCTTGCGCACGCGCGCGTCGGCGAGCCAGTCGGCCACCGCATCGACACCGCGCTCGCGCGACGCGGCGATCATGTTCAGCACGCCCGGCGGCACGCCGGCTTCCTGCGCGAGGAAGGCGAGCGCGAGTGCCGTGAGCGGCGTGTCTTCGGCCGGCTTCGCGACGACCGTGCAGCCGGCCGCGAGCGCCGGCGCGATCTTGCGCGCGATCATCGCGAGCGGGAAATTCCACGGCGTGATCGCCGCGACGATGCCGATCGGCTCCTTGATCGCGCTGAGCCGCTTGCCGCGCTGCTGCTGCGGAATAACGTCGCCGTACGTGCGCGTCGCTTCCTCCGCGAACCAGAGCACGTACGACGCGCCGTACGCGACTTCGCCGCGCGCCTCGGCAAGCGGCTTGCCCTGTTCGCGCGACATCAGTTTCGCGAGATCGTCGGTATGCGCGACGATCGCCGCGTGCCAGGCGCGCAGGATCGCCGCGCGTTCGCGTGCGGGCATCGCGCGTGCGGCCGCGTCGGTCGCGGCACGCGCGTCGGCGGCGGCGCTATCGGGTACGTCGGCGACGCGATCGAGCGTGGCCGGATCATCGACCGCATAGCGGCGGCCGTCGAGCGCATCGCGCCAGGTGCCGTCGATCAGGTTGGCCGTGCGCAGGAGTTCGGTGCGGGAGAGGGCAAGCGACATCACGGAGCGTCCTTCGAGGGTGGCGTTCGACGGCGACGGGCGGGCACGGCGGCGCCGCGCGCAGCGTGCGCACGACGTCGGCCGGCGATCCGTCAGTGCCGCTCGCCGAACAGCGATTCCAATGGGTAGTGCCGTTTGACGAACGGCGATTTGATGATCACGTAGCTGAAATACTTCTCGATGCCGATGTTCTGCTCGAGCAGACCTTCGACGATCGTCTGGTAATGGCTCACGCTGCGCGTGACGAACTTGAGCAGGTAGTCGTAGCCGCCGCTCGCGAGATGGCACTCGACGATCTCGTCGACGTTGCGGATCGCCGCGACGAACCGCTCGAAATCCTCGCGCCGATGATCGGCGAGCGTGACCTCGGTGAACACGACCTGCACGTCGCCGAGTTTCTCGAGCTGGATGTGCGCCCCGTAGCCGCCGATGTAGCCGGCCTTCTCGAGCCGCTTCACGCGGATCAGGCACGGGCTCGGCGACAGCCCGACCGCATCGGCCAGTTCGACGTTGGTCATGCGGCCGCGCTTCTGCAACTGCGAAAGAATGCGCAGGTCGATCCGGTCTAGCTTGCTGTCCGTCATGTTCCACTCAGAGCACTGAAAAATGGAATGTCCGGTTACTTTAGAGGCGAACCGTAGCCGCCACAAGCCCGGCTTTCCCCGGTTCCGTTCACGCGGGCTGCGCCTGCGCGGCGTCGAGCGCGCGCTGGACGGCCGCGTCCGCCAGGACGTCGTCCAGCGTGCGGCGCAGGCGCTCGAACAGCAGGTCGAACTCGCCCGCCGTGAAGCTCAGCGCCGGGGCGAAACCGAGCACGCCGTCGCCGAACGCACGGAAGACGATGCCGTTCGCATAGGCTGCCGCCGTGATCTTGTCGGGTACGTTCAGCGCGGCGTCGAAGCGCGTCTTGCGCGCCTTGTCGGCCACCAGTTCGAGCGCGCCGAGCAAGCCGATCGAGCGCGCATCGCCGACGAGCGGATGGCTGCGCAACGCGTCGAGCCCGGCCGCGAAGCGCGGCGCCAGCGCCTGCCCGTTCGCGAGCAGCCCGCCTTCGTGGTAGAGCTTCAGCACCTCGAGCCCGATCGCGGCGCTGACCGGATGCGCGGAGTACGTGTGACCGTGGCCGACGACGGCCGAATCGGCGCGGCTGCCCGCAATGCCTTCGTAGATTTCATCGGACATCAGCACGGCGCCCATCGGCGCATAGCCGGCGGTCAATCCCTTCGCGACCGTCATCAGGTCGGGCTCCACGTCTTCGATCTCGCAGGCGAACAGCGGGCCCGTGCGGCCGAAACCCGTGATCACCTCGTCGGCGACGAACAGGATGCCGAGGCGGCCGCACGCGTCGCGCATCGCCTTCAGCCAGCCGGCGGGCGGCACGATCACGCCGCCCGAGCCTTGCACGGGTTCGCAGAAGAACGCGGCGACATTGTCCGCGCCGAGCTCGGCGACTTTCGCTTCGAGCGCCGCGACCGATGCGGCGATCAGCGCGGGCGCATCGTCGCCGAGCGGGTGGCGGTACGGGTACGGCGACGGAATGTGGTGCTGGTCGGCGCGCGGCAGATCGAAGTGACGATGGAACGCGGGCAACGCGGTGAGGCCGGCGCCGACCGACGACGAGCCGTGATAGCCGCGCTCGAGCGCGATCATCTGCTTCTTCGACGGCCGGCCCGTCGCATTGAAGTAGTGCGTGATGAAGCGGATCGCCGAGTCGACGGCGTCGGAGCCGCCGAGCGTGAAGTACACGCGGTTCAGCGAGGCGGGCGCGAGCGCCGCGAGCCGCTCGGCGAGTTCGATCGCGGGCTGCGAACCGAAATGGAAGTAGCCGGTCGCGTACGGCAGCTTCGCCATCTGCTCGGTGGCCGCCTTGACGATGCTGTCGCGGCCGTAGCCGACGTTCACGCACCACAGGCCCGAGAACGCGTCGAGCAGCGTACGGCCGTCGGCATCGCGCAGGAACACGCCGTCGGCGGATTCGAGCACGGTCACGCCGCGCGCTTCGTGCGCGCGATAGTTGACGACGGGATGGATCAGATGGTGACGATCGGCTTCGATCAGGGCGGAGTGGGTCATGGCAGGGCGGGACTCTCGTCGTGGGTCAGCGATGGAGTCATGCTAGCGAACGCGCATGCCGTGCGCATTTTCAATTTGCGGTCCGAAACGTACGTGCACGGTTTTTGCACGGGGCCGTTCGGCATTTTCTGCTGCGCCGTCGGCTGCGGCGCGCGCGTGCAGATCAGTAGCCGCGCGCACGATCGACGACACCGATCATCGGCTGGCCGGCACGATGGCGCGCAAGGTTCGCGAGCACCGCATCGACGGCCGTGTCGGGGCGCGTCGCGCTCGCGATGTGCGGCGTGATGCGGATGCGCGGATGCGCCCAGAACGGATGTCCGGCCGGCAGCGGTTCAGGGTCGGTGACGTCGACGATCGCGCTGTCGAGCCGGCCGTCGTCGAGCGCCGCGAGCAGTGCACGCGCATCGAGCTGCGGGCCGCGCCCGACATGCACGAGCGACGCGCCGGCCGGCAGCGCGTCGAACACGCGCGTGCCGAGCAGCCCGCGCGTGTCGTCGGTCAGCGGCAGCAGACAGATCAGGATGTCGGTGCGCGCCAGGAACGCGTCGAGTCTCGCGTTGCCTGCATAGCAGGCGACGCCGTCGAGCGTGTGCGGCGTGCGGCTCCAGCCCGCACACGGAAAACCGAAGCGACGCAGCATGTCGAGCACCGCGCGGCCGAGCGTGCCGAGCCCCAGCACGCCGACGCGCCGCGACGCGGCCGCGCGCACCGGCTTCTCGCGCCAGATCTGCGCGCGCTGCTGTGCCGCGTAGTCGAACAGATCGCGGTGGATCGTCAGCACGGCCTGCGTCACGTATTCGACCATCCCCTCGACGATGCCGGGCTCGATCATCCGCACAACCGGGATATGCGCGGGAATGCGCGACAGGTCGAACTGATCGATGCCGGCACCGACCGAGAACACGACCTCGAGGTTCGGTAGCAGCGCGAGCGGATCGTCGGGCGGCTGCCATGCGGCGAGATAGCGGACGGCGGCCGCATCGCCGAGATCCGGCCAGATGTGGAACGCGAGGTCCGGCGCCTGCTGCGCGAAGCGCGCGGCCCATTGCTCGCCGCGCACCGGATCGGCCTTGTACAGAAAAGTCATCGCACGCGTCGCTCAGCCGAGTGCCTGGTTGACGATCGCGAACGTGCGCAGCGCGGGGTCGCGCGCCGGCGCGTCGCCGCGCGCCATCGCGACGACCGTGTCGACGCGCGGCAGCCCGAGCCCCTGCAGCCAGTCCGACAGGCCGCTGTCGCCCGGCACGTCGAGGCGCACGAAGATGCCCGCGTTCAACGCGAGCCAGTGACTGATCAGCGCCTGTGCGCGCAGCGGATCGGGCGCGACGACGGGGCCGATCACATGCCCGCGGCCGAAGCGGCGGAACAGCGCGAAGCCGAGTAGCTCGCCGTCGCGATCGAGCGCGATGCCGTTCGCGACCTCGAGCAGCGCGCCGATCACCGCGTCGCGCGGGTAACCGGCCGCGCGCGAGGCGAGCGCCGCGAGCCGCGGCCCGTCGTTGGTGCCGAGCGGGCGCAGCCGTTCGCCGGGCGGCAGCGAGATCAGCGGCGGCTGGAACGCGGCGCCCTGATGCTGGTTGATGGTGCCGATCGGCTGGAAGCCGAACTTCGCGTAGAGCGGCTCGCCGGCCGGCGTCGCATGCAGGAACACGGTGCGCGCGCCGAAACCGTCGACGATCCGCGCGAGCAGTTCGCGCCCGATGCCGCGGCCCTGGCGTTCGGGCGATACGATCACCATCCCGAGCGACGCATGCGATGCGCCGAACGGCCAGCCGAGCGCGGTGCCGACGACGCCGGTTTCGTCTTCGGCGACGACGCCGCTGCCGAGCTGCAGCACGAAGCGCCAGTCGTCGATCCGATGCGGCCAGTTGAACGCTTCCGACAGCCGCTGCGCGGCGGGCAGGTCGCGCTCGGTGAACGGACGATAGGTGAGCGTGCGGGAAGAATTGATGTCGGCCACGCCGGACTCCGGATCGGTATGAAGGACACGATCACTCTGCCAGCGGGGCGGCGGAACGGATAGGACGATTCGCCTGTTTTGAGCGCGACGGCGGGCTCGCGCACGCAAATGATGCGAATGACGCGAACGCCCCGCCGCTGGCGCGGCGCATCGCGGGGCCTTCCAGGCGGCAGCGTGCGTCCTGTATGAGCGCTGGTCGGGATTTCGCGCGGCTGGCATAGGGCCGAATGCGCGGCGCAGGCCGTGGCGCGACGCCGCCGCCCACACCGCCCGACCCACCCGCGCGCCGCGCCGGCGGCCGACGCCGACCGTGCCGCGGCAGCAGATCGTGCCGCGCAGCGCGCGAAACACACGGCGATTCTGCGTTTTGCACGGTGTCGAACGATGCACGCCGAACTTTTTGCGCTGGTTCAATTTCATTCAAACCCAGCCCGTCCCCGGCCGTGCCGGGGCTTCACACGACAGGACGTCACCATGATCCAATTTGAACCGAAGTACATCACGTTCGACTGCTACGGCACGCTGACCCGCTTCCGGATGGCCGAGATGGCGCGCGAAGTGTATGGGGAGCGCCTGTCGCCCGTCGATCTCGAAGCCTTCGTGCATGCGTTCGCCGCGTATCGTCTCGACGAGGTGCTCGGCGCGTGGAAGCCGTATCGCGACGTCGTCGTCAATGCGATCCGCCGCACCTGCGCGCGCATCGGCGTGAAGTTCGACGAGGCCGAGGCCGAAAGCTTCTATCACGCGGTGCCGACCTGGGGCCCGCATCCGGACGTGCCGGCCGGGCTGTCGCGGCTCGCGAAGCAGTACAAGCTCGTGATCCTGTCGAATGCGTCGGACGACCAGATCATGAGCAACGTCGACAAGCTCGGCGCGCCGTTCCACGCGGTGTTCACCGCCCAGCAGGCCCAGTCGTACAAGCCGCGCATGCAGGGCTTCGAGTACATGTTCGGCAAGCTCGGCTGCAAGCCCGAGGACGTGCTGCACGTGTCGTCGAGCCTGCGCTACGACTTGATGACGGCCCACGATCTCGGGATCAAGCACAAGGCGTTCGTGAACCGCGGCCACGAGCCGGGCACGCCGTTCTACAACTATTACGAAGTGTCGGACATCGGGCATCTCGCGACGCTGCTCGGGCTGTAAGCCGGTCGAGAGGGCGGCGGTACGGCGGGCGGCGTCGTGTCGCACCGCGCCGTGTCATGCCGCGTCCGATACGGCGAGCGAACCCGCGTCGCGAGCGAACACGCAATCGTCCGATCTTTTGTCGGCACGTTCATGCAGCGACGAAGCGGCGTGTCATCGCCGCGGCGCGCGCACACCGCGCGTTCGGTCCGCATGTCGGCTCGGCCGCGCAGAACGCGCAGAGCGCGCAGCACGCGCGGCTGCGCGGCGCTCGACGAAGCGCGACATGCCGCACGCGCAAGCGCGTCGAGCATTCGACCGAGCGCACCGCGTCGCGGCCCGCTTCGTCGCATCGTCGGCGCGCGTGCCGTCGCCGACGGCGCCGTGTGCGGCGCGCAGCAAATCATGCTGCGCAGGCAACCCAAAACGGTCGATCGTGCCGTACGGGCGCCCCGAATCGCGACAACCGGCATTTTGGCGATGCTTAAATGAAATCGCTGCGCACGACGCCGCGTTCGCCACCAGCAGGCGCGCGTGGCGGGCATCACCAACGAGGCTGGATCCCACGACCCACTTTACACAGTCAGGAGCAGTTCGGATGAGCGACGATATCGACAACGGCGGCGGCCACGGCGGGTTCACGCGCCGCGACATGATGCGCGTCATGGCGGCGGGCGGGATGATGGCGGCCGGCGGCGGCGCACTGCTGATGCCCGGGCAAGCCGCGTTCGCGGCGCCCGCGCCGAAGCGCGGCGGCAAGATCCGCGTGGCGAACGAGTCCGGCTCGACGGCCGACACGCTGGATCCGGCGAAGGGTTCGACCGGCGCCGACTACATCCGCTTCTTCATGTTCTACAGCGGTCTCACGCAGCTCGATGCGAGCCTGACGCCGCAGATGAATCTCGCCGAATCGCTGCAGACGACCGACGCGAAGACGTGGATCATCAAGCTGCGCAAGGGCGTCACGTTCCACGACGGCAAGACCGTCGGCCCGGCCGACGTCGTGTATTCGCTGATGCGCCACAAGAACGCGGCGACCGCGTCGAAGGTCAAGTCGCTCGCCGACCAGTTCGTCGACGCGAAGGCGACCGGCCCCGACGAAGTCACGCTGACGCTCGCGAGCGGCAACGCCGACTTGCCGGTGATCCTCGCGACGCCGCAGCTCGTGATCGTGAAGGACGGCACGACCGACTTCTCGACGGCCGTCGGCTGCGGGCCTTACAAGCTGAAGTCGTTCAAGCCGGGCGTGTCGACGATCGGCGTGCGCAACGAGAGCTACTTCAAGCCCGGCATGCCGTATCTCGACCAGATCGAGCTGATCGGCATCGGCGACGGCACCGCGCGCCTCAATGCGCTGCTGTCCGGCGACGTGCAGCTCGTCAATGCGATCGACCCGCGCTCGACGCAGCGCGTCGCATCGACGCCCGGCTATGCGCTGAAGGAAACGAAGTCGGGCCTCTATACCGACCTGATCATGCGCAGCGAGAACCCCGTCGTCGCGAATCCGGATTTCGTCGAAGGGATCAAGTATCTGTTCGACCGCGAGCAGATCCGCTCGGCCGTGTTCCGCGGCTACGCGGTGATCGGCAACGATCAGCCGATTCCGCCCGGCCATCGCTACTTCAACGCGTCGCTGCCGCAGCGCGCGCACGATCCGGACAAGGCGAAATTCCTGCTGCAGAAAGCCGGCGCGCTCGGCACCGCGCTGCCGCCGATCTATGCGACGCCGGACGCGAACGGCTCGGTCGAGATGGCCGTGCTGCTGCAGCAGGCCGGCCAGAAGATCGGGCTGAACCTGCAGGTGAACCGCGTATCGGCCGACGGCTACTGGTCGAACCACTGGATGAAGCATCCGCTTGGCTTCGGCAACATCAATCCGCGCTCGAGCGCCGACGTGCTGTTCACGCAGTTCTTCAAGTCGGACGCCGCATGGAACGAGTCGGGCTGGAAGAACGCGAAGTTCGACCAGCTGCTGCTGGCCGCGCGTTCGGAAACCGACGATGCGAAGCGCAAGCAGATGTACGGCGACATGCAGGCGATCGTCTCGCAGCAGGGGCGCGTCGGGATTCCGGCGTTCATCAGTTTCCTCGACGGATACGACAAGCGCCTCGCGGGCCTCGGCTCGATTCCGACCGGCGGCATGATGGGCTTCATGTTCGCCGAGTACGTCTGGTGGAACGCGTAACGGCGGCGCCTGCCGCCCTCGTGCTGCCGGCGCGTGGTCTCGCGCCGGCAGCGTCCGACCTCTCGCGGAGTGCTGCTCCATGAATCGAATCCTGCTCGGACTGATCGGCCGGCGCATCGCGGTGACGGCGCTGACGCTGCTGATCGTGTCCGCGATCATTTTCACGATCACGAACCTGCTGCCCGGCGACGCCGCACAGGCCGCGCTCGGCCAATCCGCGACGCCGGAAACGGTCGCCGCGCTGCGCCAGCAGTTCGGCCTCGACCTGCCGGCGCACGTGCGCTACGCGCATTGGCTCGCCGGGCTGCTGCACGGCGATTTCGGCCGCTCGCTGTCGAGCGACATGCCGGTGTCGGAGCTGATCGGCGGCCGCCTGCCGAAATCGCTGACGCTGGCCGCGATCACGACGGCCGTGTCGGTGCCGATCGCGTTGCTGCTCGGCATCGTCGCGGCCGTCAAGCGCGAGTCCGTCGTCGATCGCGTGATCAGTCTCGGCACGCTGTCGCTCGTCGCGACGCCCGAGTTCCTGATCGCGACGGTCGCGGTGCTCGTGTTCGCGGTCAAGCTGCACTGGCTGTCCGCGCTGTCGTACAACGGACCGATCGAGAGCGTCTACGACTTTCTGCGCGCGTACGCGATGCCGGTGATGACGCTGTGCGCGGTCGTGGTCGCGCAGATGGCGCGCATGACGCGCGCGGCCGTGATCGAACAGCTGAGCGCCTCGTATGTCGAGATGGCGAGGCTGAAGGGCGCGAGCCCCGCGCGCGTGGTGCTGCTGCACGCGTTGCCGAACGCGATCGGGCCGATCGCCAACGCGATCGCGCTGAGCCTGTCGTACCTGCTCGGCGGCGTGATCGTCGTCGAGACGATCTTCAACTATCCGGGCCTCGCGAGCCTGATGGTCGATGCCGTCGGCAATCGCGACTTCCCGCTCGTGCAGGCGTGCACGCTGATCTTCTGCGTCGCGTATCTGACGCTCGTGCTGCTCGCCGACCTCTGCTCGATCGTTTCGAACCCGAGACTGCGGACCTGAGCGTTCGCTCCTCCCTGAAGAGGCACTCCATGCATTCGACCGAATCCGTACAACGCAGCAGCGCGCTGCCGCCGCCCGGCGATCCGCTTCCGCCGTGGGACGGCGCGCCGCT
>NZ_KV786620.1:0-6133 GCF_001806955.1 Burkholderia sp. HMSC10F09 | reverse complement strand
GCGAGGGCTCGGCGGCGGCCGGTGCGGGCGTCGGCGACGGTTCGGGCGACGGCGCGACCGGCTGCGGCGTCGGCTTCGCGACCTTCGGCACCGGCTTCGGCTCGACCTTCGGCTTGACGCGCGGGACCGGCTTCGGCGGTGCCGGCTGCGGGATCGATTCGGCCGCGACTTGCTGCGCGACCGGCGCGGGCGGCGCGATCAGCTGCGCAGTGATCGACTGGACCTCGACGGATTTCGGCGGCAGCGCGCTGCGATGGAGCCATGCGGCCGTCAGCATGATCGCGTGTGCGGCCAGCACACCGACCGCGACGGCGACGACTCGGAGATTCATACGTGGAACAGCCGGCAAGGTGCCGGCAGAAGCGGAATGCGATGGCTGCATGTTAGCTTGAAAGAACGACGTCGCACCCGGGGCGCGGCGGGTGAAACGGCATCACTTGCGGAAGATCAGCAGCGAGATGCATACGGTGGTTACAAAACCGATCAGCAGTTCCATGTCCAGCTCCTTCGCGAATAAACCGCTGGCTTGCGCAGACGATGGCTTGCTGACGGGAAAAACAAAAAATGCGGCCGGGGCCGCATAGGCACGCTCGGCCCGCTCAGGCCGCCTTGCGTTCGTAGAACGTCACCGGAATCGGATGAGCGTGATGCTCGACACCGCACCGGCTCGCGCACACGCCGTGCTCGGCCATCAGGTCGCGTACCGACTCCTCGCATTTGCCGCAGCAGGTCGCCACGCCAAGCTCGAACTGAAGCTCGTCGAACGAGTCCACGCCCTCCGCGAGGGACGCGCGAATCTTCCGATCGGAAACAGACTTGCATACGCAGACGATCATGATGAGTGCGATAGCTAACGTTAATGCGAATTATTATCATTAAATTCTGCGGCGTTGACAAGCGCGGGTTCGGTTTTTTTAAAGGTCATCGGACCCTGATAGGGGCGAGCCGCCGCACCTTGCGATGCGCGGCGAAGAGGGTGGGTCAGGCGGACGCGCAAGCGCGCGCGTTCGGCGATGCGATCGTGACGGCTTCGACCGGCGCGTCGAGGTCAAGCAGCGTCGATGCGAGCGCCTGCAACGGACGCCCGTCGCCCGTCGAGCAGAAGCGGGGAGCGGCCGCAGGCATGCCGGCGGGCGTACGCAGCCCGTGCTGTTCCAGCACGCGGGCCAGCTGGCGCGCGATCGCGTCGCTCGTATCGACGATCGCTATGCGCTCGCTGATCAGGCCGCGAATCGCGGTGGTGAGAAACGGATAGTGCGTGCAGCCGAGCACGATCGTGTCGGCACCTGCGTCGAGCATCGGCTTCAGATAGCCGTCGAGAAGCGCGCGCAGCGCGGGCGAGCCGGTGTCGCCGCGCTCGACGGCCTGCACGAGGCCGTGACCGGGCTGGCAGATGAAACGACACCCGGCGCCGTGGCGTTCGAGCAGCGCCTGGAAACGCGCGCTGCGCAGCGTGGCTTGCGTGGCCAGCACGCCGACGACGCCGCTCGCCGATTGCTCGACCGCCGGCTTGATGCCGGGCTCGACGCCGACGAGCGGAATCGCGAGACGTTCGCGTACCGCCGCGATCGATTGGGCGGTTGCCGTGTTGCACGCGACGACGAGCGCCTTGGCGCGTTGCTCGACGAGCCACTCGCCGATCGCGAGCGTGCGTTCGGTAATGAACGCGTCGTCGCGCTCGCCGTACGGCGCATGGCGCGTGTCGGCGACATAGACGAACGACTCGCCGGGCAGCCGCGCACGAACCGCACGCAGCACCGACAGGCCGCCTAGCCCGGAATCGAAGATCCCGATCGGTGCGGCGGCAGCGGTAGCGGTGCGGTGCGCTTCGGCGGCGCTCGGGGAAATCGTCATCGTCATGCGAACGGCGAGCGGGCGGGGGGCGCTTACTCCGGCGAACCCATCATCGACTGCTGATAGTTCTGCAGGCCGACCTTGCCGATCAGGTCGATCTGCGTTTCCAGCCAGTCGATGTGCTCTTCGGTGTCGTCGAGGATCTTTTCGAAGATCTCGCGCGACACGTAGTCGCGCACCGATTCGCAATAGGCGATCGCTTCCTTGCAGGTGGCCTGGGAGATCTGCTCGAGCTTCAGGTCGCACTTCAGGATTTCTTCGGTCTCCTCGCCGACGAGCAGCTTGTGCAGATCCTGCAGGTTCGGCAGGCCGTCGAGCATGAACACGCGCTCGATCAGCCAGTCCGCGTGTTTCATTTCGCCGATCGACTCGTCGTATTCGTGCTTGCCGAGCTTGTCGAGGCCCCAGTGCTTGTACATGCGGGCATGCAGGAAGTACTGGTTGATCGCCGTGAGTTCGTTCTTCAGCTGGGCGTTCAGGTATTCGATGACTTTCTTGTCGCCTTGCATGGCTTTTCCTTCTTCAGTAGCGCTTCAGAAACCGAACGATAATCGCTGGAACACGAAATGCCAAGCGCCGAAGCCTTGTCCGATCGGCTTGTCGGCCGTAATGAGAATCAACCGCGAACGGTCCGCAAGGAACGATTCGCGATACGCGCGAATGCATACCGGAATGAAAAAGGCCGGACAGGGTCTGTCCGGCCTTTCGCGTCGTTGCGCTTAAGCGGTCGCGACCGGGATCTTGCCGATCTTCGCCTGCCATTCCTTCGGACCGGTCTGGTGCACCGACGTGCCCGAAGAATCGACAGCAACTGTTACAGGCATGTCCTTCACGTCGAATTCGTAGATCGCTTCCATCCCGAGATCTTCGAATGCGATCACCTTCGCGTCGCGGATCGCCTTCGACACGAGGTACGCGGCGCCGCCGACCGCCATCAGATAGGCCGCCTTGTGCTTCTTGATCGCCTCGATCGCGACCGGCCCGCGCTCGGCCTTGCCGATCATCGAGATCAGGCCCGTCTGCGCGAGCATCGTCTCGGTGAACTTGTCCATCCGCGTGGCGGTCGTCGGGCCGGCCGGGCCGACCACTTCGTCGCGCACTGGATCGACGGGGCCGACGTAGTAGATCACGCGGTTCGTGAAGTCGACCGGCAGCTTCTCGCCCTTCGCGAGCATGTCGGCGATGCGCTTGTGCGCAGCGTCGCGGCCCGTCAGCATCTTGCCCGACAGCAGCAGCGTCTGGCCCGGCTTCCAGCTCGCGACTTCTTCCGGCGTCAGCGTGTTCAGGTCGACGCGCTTGCTCGTTTCGGTGTTCGGCTCCCAGTTGACCTTCGGCCATGCGTCGAGCGACGGCGCCTCGAGCTTCGCGGGGCCCGAGCCGTCGAGCACGAAATGCGCGTGGCGCGTGGCCGCGCAGTTCGGGATCAGCGCGACCGGCTTCGATGCCGCGTGCGTCGGCGCCGCCATGATCTTCACGTCGAGCACGGTCGACAGGCCGCCGAGACCTTGCGCGCCGATGCCGAGCGCGTTCACCTTCTCGTGCAGTTCGACGCGCAGTTCCTCGATCCAGTCCTGCGGGCCGCGCGCGATGATTTCCTGGATGTCGATCGGATCCATCAGCGATTCCTTCGCCATCAGCATCGCCTTCTCCGCGGTGCCGCCGATGCCGATCCCGAGCATGCCGGGCGGGCCCCAGCCCGCGCCCATCGTCGGCACGGTCTTCAGCACCCAGTCGACGATCGAGTCGGACGGATTGAGCATCACGAACTTCGACTTGTTCTCGGAGCCGCCGCCCTTGGCCGCGACCTGCACGTCGACCTTGTCGCCCGGCACGATCTCGTAGTGGATCACCGCCGGCGTATTGTCCTTCGTGTTCTTGCGCGCGCCTTCCGGCGGATTCACGATCGATGCGCGCAGCACGTTGTCCGGATGCGTGTAGCCGCGGCGCACGCCTTCGTTGATCATGTCGGTCACGCTCATCGTCGCGCCGTCCCAGCGCACGTCCATGCCGACCTTCACGAAGATCGTCACGATCCCGGTGTCCTGGCAGATCGGACGGCGGCCTTCCGCACACATGCGGCTGTTGGTGAGGATCTGCGCGATCGCGTCCTTCGCGGCCGGGCTCTCTTCGAGCTCGTATGCGCGGCCGAGCGCCTGGATGTAGTCGAGCGGATGGTAGTAGCTGATGTATTGCAGCGAATCCGCGATGCTCTGGATCAGGTCTTCCTGTTTGATGACGGTCATGGCTGAGGCTCTGTGGGGACAGTAGGAATGCTGGGCCGGCCGTTCAGGCCGGCGTGCGCGACGCAGCGGCTGTCTGCGTCTCGTGGAAATGGGCCGGATGCGTGTGCGTCGTGAGGCGGTCGACCCACGCCATCACGAGCGCCGACACGAGGAACGACACGTGGATGATCACCTGCCACATGATCGCGTGCATCGTGTGCTGATCGGGGTTGATGAAAGTTTTCAGCAGATGGATCGACGAAATGCTGATCAGCGCCATCGACAGCTTGACCTTCAGCACGCCCGCATTCACGTGGTCGAGCCATTCGGGCTCGTCGGGATGGCCTTCGATGCCGAGACGCGACACGAACGTCTCGTAACCGCCGACGATCACCATGATCAGCAAGTTCGAGATCATCACCACGTCGATCAGCCCGAGCACCGCGAGCATCACGCTGATTTCGTCGAGGCTCGTTGCGTGCGACAGCAGATGCCAGACTTCTTTCAGAAACAGGAACACGTAAATCGCCTGCGCGACGATCAGCCCGAGATAGAGCGGAACCTGGAGCCAGCGGCTCATGAAGATCAGCGCGGGCAAAGGGCGCAACGGACGAGCGGCGGGACGGCCGGGCGAGTGCGGGGCGGACATGGTGAATGTGCTGCGGTGGGTGGGTATCGTGGGTAACTTAAAGGGCGCGCTATTGTAACGCGTCGGCCGGCGCGCCTGCAGCGACGCGCCGATGTGCCGGGGGACGGATCAGGAGGCGGCGGCGTCCGCCGATTTGATGCGCAGGCTCGCGAGCACGATCCCGCCGACCACGCACGCGAGCGCGATGCCATGCGCGAACGTCGGCCGCTCGCCGAGGAACGCGATCCCGTAGACGGCTGCCGCGACCGGCAGCACCGCGCTGAACACGCCGGCGAGGCTGCCCGGCACGTGGCGGATACCCTTCATCCACAGCCAGAACGAGAAGATGCTCGCCGACAGCCCGTACCACACGACGAGCGCCCACGTGCCGGCCGGCACGCTCGCATAGTCGAAGCGCCACAACGCGCCGGCGCCGAGCGGCAGCATCAGCAGCAGGCCGAACAGGTGCGTGTAGGCGCAGATGTCGATCGGCGCGAGCGTCTGCGTCAGGCGGCGCGACAGGATCACGTAGATCGATTCGCAGCACACGGCGCCGAGGATCAGCAGGTTGCCGGTCAGCGAACCGGCCGGCGCGCCCTGTGCGGACGCATTGCCGCTCGCGAGGTTGATCGTCACGACGCCGGCGATCGCGAGCACGATCGACACGAGCGCACGGCCGTTCGGCTTTTCTCCGAGGAACAGCCAGGCGAACAGCGCGACGATCGCGGGGATCGTGCTCGTGATCACGCCGGCCGCGACGGCGCTCGTGCGCTGTACGCCGTTGAGCATCAGCAGCGTGAACATGAACGTGCCGAAGAACGCCTGCAGAAACAGGTTCAGCCATTCCGCGCGCCGCACCGCGCGCATCTTGACGGGATTGAACAGCGGCCACAGCACGGCGATCGCGATCACGAAACGCAGGGTAGCGAGCAGGGCGACGGGAACGAAGGCGACGATCGATTTGCCGATGCCGACGTTGACGCCGACGAAGAGCATCGACAGGACGAGACAGAATGCGTAGCGATTCAAGCTGGAATCCGGAAGGCGAGTTCAGTTAGGATTGTAGGGTCGCGGCCGGCGGCGCGCCAAGCGCCGGCCGCCGCGTAAGTGACGGGTAAGTTGAAGCGCTTATCTTGAAACAGCCGGACCGCCGACCGCCTTCGTGTGCGTGACGCGGTGCAGCATCGTGCGCGACCTGCCGGGTCGCGCGCGGGTGAGTGGGAGACAGCGGCGCCGAGGCGCCGGCCAAGACGCGGCGCGCACGATCGCGCCGCCATGCAGAGGATTCATGTTCACCAAGGGGTAGTCGATGTCTGCGATTGAATCGGTTCTTCACGAAAGCCGCCAGTTTGCGCCTCCCGCGGCGCTCGAGAAGGCGGCGACCATTTCCGGCATGGAAGCCTATCGCGCACTGGCCGCCGAGGCCGAG
>NZ_KV786619.1:0-7438 GCF_001806955.1 Burkholderia sp. HMSC10F09 | reverse complement strand
CGCGGCACGCCTGGCGGCGGGCCCGGCGGCGTCGGCGGCGCATCGGGCGGAACGTCCATCGGCGGCGTCGGCGGCATGTCGGGCGGAACATCGGTCGGCCGTGTCGGCGGCGGGTCGTCGGGTGCGGCCGGTTCGGCCGCATCGTCACGTGTCGCCTCGGCCGATGCTGCAGCCGATGCTGCAGTCGCCGCGACCGATCCCGCGTTCGCGGCCGCCGTGTCGTTCGCGACGCGGCCGCCCAGGTACGGATTCAA
Organism: Burkholderia sp. HMSC10F09; assembly: GCF_001806955.1. Taxonomy (NCBI): domain Bacteria; kingdom Pseudomonadati; phylum Pseudomonadota; class Betaproteobacteria; order Burkholderiales; family Burkholderiaceae; genus Burkholderia; species Burkholderia sp. HMSC10F09. The sequence goes on along the minus strand of NZ_KV786619.1, from coordinate 7,184 downwards.
CGCCGGATCGTTGTACATCTTGTACTGCCGATACACCTTGAAGCGTGCCGTGCCGGCCGCCGCGTCGGCGAGCAGCGCATCGAGGCACGCGGCGAGATCGCTGCGCTGCTCGCGCAGGCGTTCGAGTTTCGCGCGGCACGATGCGCGATGCGCGGCGTCGACGTCGTCCCGCGCGAGCTGCAACCCCATGTGATGGATCTTCAACGCGAGGATCGAGAGCCGATCGATCATCGAACCGGCCGTTTCGCTGTTGAGCCGCGCATCCGCGTGCGCGGGCGGCAGCGCGGCGAGCAGCACCTCGTCGAGCGCCTCGACCGCGTCGTTGCGCTGCTGGTTCAGCCGATCGATCGCGCGCTTGTTCTCGACGATCGCGCGATCGGCCACGTCGCGGCGCCGCGCTTCGTCCTCGTGGCGCCACAGCGACGCATTGCAGTCGTGATTGCGATGGATCTGCCGCCACGCGGGACCGACGTCGTCGACGGTCGCACCGCAGTCGTCGTCGACGCGCGCGAGCAGCGCCGCATCGTGGAAGTACGTGATGTCGGCAGCATGGATCGGTTGCATCGGCCTCTCCTCGATCGGTTCGGACACTTGGCGCTAGCGCGCGGACACGTCGCCGCGCGGCGGCGACGGCGCGGCCGCCGCCTGCGCGCGCGTATCGCGCGACAGCAGCATGCAGCCCGCTTCGAGCACGTCGTTCACGCGCGTCGCGTCGGGGTCGCGCACGCACACGTGGCGGTCGCGGTCGAGCGGGGCCCAGCGTTCGGGGTCCGCGCGGCCGAATACGACGACGCTCGGCACGCGCAGCGCGGCCGCGAGATGCGACACGCCGGTGTCGTTGCAGAGCAGGAGCCGGGCACGCGCGATCAGCGCGGCCATCGCGCCGATCGACAGCCCGCAGGTCGCGTCGATCGTGTCGCCGCCGGTAAGCGCGGCGACATGACGTGCGAGCGGCTGCTCGGCCGCGGACCCGGTCAGCACGATCGTCAGCCTGTGACACGCGGCGAGATGGCGCGCGACGTGCGCGAACGCGTCGGGAGGCCAGCGCTTGTGCGCGGCGCTCGCACCCGGATGCACGCAGAGCAGCGGCCGGTCGCCGAGCCGTGCGAGGAGCCCGCTGTCGCGCAGCTCCGCGTGGTCGGCCGGCGTCAGCGGAAATTCGAGGTGCGGCGCGTCGGTCGACGGCGTCGCTGCGCCGAGTGCGCGTACGAGCCGCAGCAGGCGCAGCGGCTCGGGGCCGCAGTCCGGATACGGCAACCACGCGCGCGTCGCGGGCACGGCATCGGTGCGCGTGAAGCCGGCGACGGCCCGCGCGCCGAACCGGCCGACGATCGCGTTCGTCACGCGGCCGTCGCCATGCATCTGGATCGCGAGATCGGGCTGCCAGCGCGCAAGCGTCGCATCGAAGTCCGCGCGTGCCGCTTCGTCGATCGTGCTCTCCGGCAGCCGCGCATCGCCGGGAAAAACCGCGATGTCGTCGACGTAGCGATCGTAGCGGCGCATCCACTGCGCGGCCGCCTGCAGCGTGACGAGGCGGATCGCGGCCGCCGGCTGCGCGTCGCGCAGCGCGCGCAGGGCGGGGACGGCGCACAGCATGTCGCCGAGCCGCAGTGCGCGGAACACGACGATCGAGCGCAGCGGGCGCGCGAGCGGCGGCGTATCGGCGGCGCTCTTCTGCATCGACGCGGCAAACGTGATCACGGCCATGACGGAAGCGGTTCGGAAGCGCCGCAGGCGGGCGCGATGGCGTGCGATCGCGCATCGGCCGTACCCGCAGCACTTGGCCGCGCGCCGCACGGCGCCGCATGCAGAGGCGACGCGCATTGCAGCGGCCAAGCAGCGGGCGCGCAGACACGCCCCGCGGACGTCGCACACCGCCGACACCTTTCTACAATCGCGCGGACAGGTTCTACACGTGCACGAACGGCCGCACGACGCGCGCGGGGAGGCAATCGCGATCGGCGACGCATTTGTCGGACGACGGCGCGCGCGCGTGGCGATGTAGCGGGGACGGAACTTGCTGATCGGTCGCATCCACCGCGATTCCCGCGGTGCGGGCAAGCGCCGACGTCTTCGGCCGGCATCCCGCGCGCGCTGTGCGCTGCCGCGTGCGCGCGACGGCGTGCCGATCGCGCGTCGGCGTGCGGAGCGCGCACATGGACACGATGCCGATCGTTCTTCAATGGGGCGACATCCTCGCCCGCGTCGCACTGTCGCTGGTCGCCGGCGCGCTGGTCGGCTTCGACCGCAGCGAGGCCGGCAAGACGGCCGGCCTGCGCACGGCGATGCTCGTCTGCGCCGCCGCGTGCCTGGCGATGCTGCAGGTGAACGCGCTGCTCGGGCAGAGCGGCAAGACGCCGCAAAGCTTCGCGCAGCTCGATCTGATGCGGCTGCCGCTCGGGATCCTGACCGGCATGGGCTTCATCGGCGGCGGCGCGATCCTGCATCGCGACGGGCTCGTCACCGGCGTGACGACGGCCGCGACGCTGTGGTTCGTCACGGTGATCGGGCTTTGCATCGGCGGCGGGCAATTGCAGCTGGGCGCGCTCGGGCTCGCGGTCGGGCTCGTCGTCATATGGCCGCTGCGGCACGTCGAGCAGCGGCTGCGGCGCACGCGCACCGCGCTCGTGACGGTCGAATACGAGATCGCGTCGACGAGCCGCGACCGCCTGCTCGCGCTGATGCGCGAGGCGGGTTTCAAGTGCCGCGTGCGCGCGTTTCACGAAGCGGCGACGCAGTCGCTGCGCGAGGAAACCTTCGTCGTGCAATGGCGCGAAACGCCCGACAACGACGCGATGGTGCACCGGCTCACCGGCATGGCGGGCCCCGCCGGCCTGAAATCGATCCGCTGTTCGGCGGAGAACTGATGCGCGCCGGTGCGCGAATCTGCGCGCGGAACGCCCGATGCTCGTTCGCCGCACCGCGCTTTGCGGTTTTCCGGTTTGGAAGGAGTGAACCATGACGAAAGTAGCTGATGTAATGACGCGCGACGCCGCGACGATCGGGCCGACGCAGACGCTGCGCGATGCGGCGAAGCTGATGGACGACCTGAACGTCGGCGCGCTGCCGGTGTGCGACGGAACGCGGCTGATCGGGATGCTGACGGACCGCGACATCGTCGTGCGCGCGGTGTCGATGGGCGTGCCGCCCGACGAGTCGATCGAGGGCGTCGTCAGCGGACCCGCGAACTGGTGCTACGAGGACGACGACATCGCGGAGGTCCAGAAGAAGATGGAGGACGCGCAGATCCGTCGCGTGCCGGTGGTCGACCGCGAGAAGCGGCTGGTCGGCATCGTCGCGCTCGGCGATCTCGCGACCTCGGCCGACGGCGGCATGTCGTCGACGCTCGGTGCCGTCTCGTCGCCGTCGCGGCCGGAGCGCTGATGGCGGCCCCGCGCAAGGCCCGGCGCACGGGCAGCAAACGCATCGATCATCGGGAGAAGATGATGGACGATCGGCAGAACGTGAAGAACGGCGAGAGGGAAGCGCAGATCAGGGAACGCGCGTACCGTCTCTGGCAGGACGCCGGCTCGCCGGACGGCAACGCGGAAGCGTACTGGCTGATGGCGGAGCGGCAGCTCGACGCGGAGGGCGGCGCGACGGCCGCGACCGAGCCGCCGCTCGAGCAGTCGGCGCAACGCCGGATTCCCGGCGAGCCGCTGCAGGAGGACGACAGCGCGCTGTCCGACGAGCTCGCGCACGACCGGCGGCGCACCTGAACGACGACGGCCACAGCGCGTCGGCGTGCGGCCGGCGCGCGTGCGCGCGTCGTCATGGAGATTCGAGATGACGGCTCATGCAGGCGAGAAAGCGGAGAAGACGGGCGACTTCCGCTGCGAGAAGTGCCATCGCTCGACGCACGTGCGCGAGGGCGAGCGGATTCCGAAGTGTCCGCATTGCGGCAACGACACGTACGGCGAGCGCACGCGCGAGCCCGGCAACAAGGGGTGAGGGAGAGGCGCCGCGCAACAGGCGCCGCGCGAGCGCGCCGTGCAGACAGGCGCCGTGCCGCGAGCGCCGTGCGGCGACGCTAGCCGTCTTCGCCGACTTCCGTCGGATCCGGCAGTTCGGGCAGATCGTCGTTGCGCTCGGGCGCGGGCGGTTCGGCCGGGCGGCCGGTATCGTCGTGTTCCTGCGGCGGGGTCGGGGTGCCGGTCATGATCGTCCTCCGTGATGATCGCGGCCGCGGAATCGGCCGTTACGATGGACGAGCATCGCGCGTGCCGCAGGCGCCGCACACGATACGCACCGGCAACGCGGCCGCTACGCGCTCACAGTTCCGGCTGCCCGTCGACCTGCGGCAGCGGCGGAACGGGCGACGCGGCCGGCACGGGCGCCACGGATGCGACGGATGCCACAGGCGCCAGCGGCGGCGCATGCACGGGGTCGCTGTCGTCCATCGCGCGATGCAGCGTGGCCGGATCGACCGGCTTCACGAGATGATGGCGGAACCCCGCTTCGAGGCAGCGTTCGCGATCGGCGATCCGGCCGTAGCCGGTCAGCGCGAGGAACGTGCAGGGCTTGTCGGTCTCGATCGCTTTCAGCCGCCGGATCAGTTCGTAGCCGTCCATGACCGGCAGCCCGATATCGAGGATCGCGACGTCGGGCTCGTGCGAGCGGAACGCGCCGAGCGCGGACAGCGGGTCGTGCACGACCGCGACGTCGTGCCCCGCGTCGCGCAGCCACTGCGCGAGCGTCGCCGCCGCGTCCTCGTTGTCGTCGACGAGCAGCACGCGGCGGCGCGTGCCGACCGGCACCGCGACGGGCGGATGTGCGAGTTCGCGCGCGTCGGCCTCGACTGCAGGCGGCCGATATTCGGGCAGCGTCACCGTGAACGTGCTGCCGAGACCGGGGCCCGCACTGTCGGCGCGGACGGTCCCGCCATGCAGCATCACGAAGCTCTTCACGAGCGCGAGGCCGATGCCGAGGCCGCCGTCCATGCGCCCCGGCTCGCCGCCGAGCCGGAAAAACGGTTCGAAGATGCTGTCGAGCCGGTCCGGCGGAATGCCCGCGCCGCTGTCGCGCACTTCGATGACGATCGTGTCGCCGTCGCCGCGCGCGACGTGCAGCCCGATGTCGCCGCCCGGCGCCGTGTACTTCGCCGCGTTGGTCAGCAGGTTCGCGACGACCTGCGACAGCCGCACCGGATCGCCGTGACAGCGGACGTCCGCGTCGATGTCGACGTGCAGCCGATGGCGGCGCTGTTCGAGCAGCGGGCTCGCGACTTCGACCGCGCGGTCGACGATGTCGCCGAGCCGCACGGCTTCCTTCTTCAGCTCGATCTTGCCGCGCGTGATGCGCGACACGTCGAGCAGATCGTCGATCAGCCGCACCATGTGATCGAGCTGCCGCTGGATGATCGCGATCTCGTTCGGCGTCGCGTGGCCTTCGCGGCTGCGCACGAGCTCGAGCGCGAGCGAGATCGGCGTCAGCGGATTGCGCAGTTCGTGGCCGAGCACGGCGAGGAACTGGTCCTTGGCGTGATTGGCGTCGCGCAGCTCGGCGAGCAGCCGGTCTCGCTCCGCGTTGGCCGCCTGCAGCTTCTCACGCGCGGCGACATGCTCGGTCACTTCGACCGCGCTGACGATCACGCCGATGCCGTCTGCCTGCGGCTGCGGGTTGAAGTGCAGCCGATAGACGCGCGCGCCCTCAGGCGTCGCGCGGTCGCGATGTTCGCCGATCGTCGTCGACACGCCGTGCGCGCGCGCATCGTCGAGCGCGCGCGTGACGGCCGGCGAGTCCGCGCCGGGCATCACGGCGGCGAGCGGCCGGCCGACGATGTCGGTGCGTCCGCACATCGCCGAAAACCGGTGGTTCGCGAGCACGATGCGGTGTTCGGGGCCGGCGAGCAGCGCGATCGGCAGCGGCGCGTGCATCAGCACGCCGTTGCGCTGGCGCTCGGCGTCCTCGCGGCGGCGGATCTCGGCGCCGAGTGCGCGCGAGCGCTGCTGCGACAGCGCGAGCGTCAAATGCAGCTCGCGCTCGTCGTTGCGCAGCGACGCGGCCGGCAGCACGCGCCGATGCAGCGCGCAGACGTGGCGAAACAGCGTCGATTGCTCGGCGCCCGGAAACGCATCGTGCGGATAGCCGCAATAGAGCGAGAAGCGGTGCCGCTCGATCAGCTCGTTCCAGAGCGCCTCGAGCCGCAGCGCGGCGTCCGGCTGGCCGCGCGCGCAGAGCACGGCGACCATTTCGCCGAACGCATGCACCGGCCGGCCCGCGGCGATCGCGGCTTCGACGATCGCGCCGACCGAGCGCTGAAAACGGTCGCGATCGGGCATGTCGCCGTTCATGAAGCGCGCGAGCAGCGCTTCCGCATCCGACACGAACACGCGCCGGCGTGCCGGCTCGCCGATCGCCGCGACCAGCGCGCCGAGCCGCTCGACGACGTCGGCGAGGCGGTCGGCGCGCACGATCACGATCGCGCTGCCGCCGCTGCGCAGCGCTTCGCCCGCGAATGCGACGACCTCCGGCAGCAATTGCTCGACGGAATCGTAGAACTGGACGAAATGGTCGGCGCCGCTCGGCGCCGGTTCCAGCGGAGAAACCATTGTTGTGTCTCGCTACGGGTTGCCGTGAAGCGTTGCGCACGGTGGTCGCCGTGGTACCGCGCGCGCTGCCGCATGGCCATGCTCGTCCTCGCGGTCGTTGCGCGCGCCGCCGGCAGGCGATGCGCGCACGACACCGGACGAGTCGTTTCCTGTCGTTGCCCCAAACCACGGCAGTCTGACGATGCCGCAATGCGGTAGCCGGGCGTAGCAATGTGCGTGCCGCGCCCCGGCGTCCGCCCGGACGACCGCCTGGCCGCGCGGGACGGGGCGGCCGCGCCGCGCGCGAGTCGGCCCTCGTGCGTGCGGCGCTTGTAAATTCTGCATCGTGTGTAGCGGACGGACAAGCCGCGCCGCGTGCGGCGGCGTGCACGGCGGGCCGGTCGCCGCGGAGTCCCGCCAATTCGCCGCATGGTCGCACGCCACCGTCGCACGCGCGTCGGAATGGCGCTTGCTTGCGGCCACGCTGCAGGCCGCCGCCGCTCCGGCGGCGGCGTACCGTTGCAGCCGCATCTACCGGAAAGAACCATGACGCAATCGAAACAGCAACAGGAACGCGACACGCGCGGCACGCGCCCCGGCACGCAGGACGAACAGCCTTTGCAGCCGGCCGAGCCGCCGCACCGTCCGGAGGCG
>NZ_KV786618.1:0-14642 GCF_001806955.1 Burkholderia sp. HMSC10F09 | reverse complement strand
CCCCCGCCTGATCAGGCGGGGGTTTTTGCATTTGTGACGGCCGAAATCCGTCGCTCTAATCCTCTTCCCGTCTCCAGCGCATCGCATGCGCGGGAGATGCGCGAAAACGACCGAGTGATTCGGCACGACCGTCTGCTCTCTGGCGTTTCATTCTCGAACCGTTTCCCCGCTCAAACCATGATCCGCAAGATCGGCAAAAACCTGCCCGGGACGACGGCCGATTCCTTTTCGCCGATCTTCTACGCGCCGAGCGACAGATAGAGCGCTGCTGCATTCGGGTCGGCTTCGATCACGAAACTCGCGATGCCTCGCGCTGCAGTTCTGTCCGAACCGCCGTCCACAGGGGCGGCCAATACCCTGACCGATATGATCCGGACGGACAAACAGCCATCCGGGTGTCGGTCGCTCGCAGTCCATCGCCGCCCTAACCCAGAAACCGACGATCCGACGCTCGCACTAGGCGACATAGCCGATCGACTCGTCGATCGTCTCCGGCGTGATCGTGAGATCCGTTTCCCAAAAGTCGAGCCATTCCCACGGACATCCTCAGTGCGCCTTCGACAGGCGAGCCAGCATCGTCAACGGCTTGGTGTCCGAAGCGCGGGCGGCACGTACGGTAAATGGTGTGCCGCATTTCGTCTCCCGTTCGTCGTATCGTTCACGAGCCGCGCTCGACTTTCGCTTTCGACCGCAATCGACGTCGTCCCGCGATCATCACCACGCAGATGCCGATCGACGCCAGGACATTGACGATCGGGTAAAACGCGACTGCGACGCTCCAGCTCTGCAGCGCCAGCACTGCGAGCGCGTATTTGACGATGCAGAGCGCGAAATAGGTCAGGCTTTCGCTCCACGGATCACGGATCGTCTTGCGAACGGTCGGGCCGAGGCCGGCCAGCTCGATCAACGTCACCAGGCAGATCGACAGCGTCGGATCATCGGTCAGCATCCAGAGCGGAATGGCCGATAGCGCAGCACACAGGAACATCCAGTCGGCGCGAGTCCAGCTGCGTTCGCCGCGAAAGATGCTCGCTACGAAGGTCAGCACGCAGGTGACGGCGATCGCTGCCGTGCACCACGCCGACGGTCCCGCTCCCGCCACGAATTGACCGGCCGCGGCAATGACCGTGACGACCGACCAGATGAGCCACGTGAACAGATGCGGGCGAACGGTGCGACGGTAGATCGCGAGCGCGTACGGCACGGGCGCCACCAGCGACACGGCGGATCCGACGACACCCAGCACCGAAGCAACACCCAGATCGACCACCATCATCGCAGCGACCTCGCCGGCAAGGACCGCTCGGTATGTGAGCAGGCCGTGTCACGGGCAACCTGGTCCGAGCATTGCGCACAGCCGGGCTCCGCCCCGCGTCGGCCCGAGAGCAGCGGGTGCGCGAGAGCCGACGGAGCAAACGCATCGACCGCCAGCTTCTGCACAAACCGGCCCCTCACTGCTCGGCCTGCGTCGCGTTGTTGATGTCGCGCCGAAACGCGCCGGGACTCGTGCCTGTCCATTTCCGAAACGCACGATGAAACGCGCTCGGTTCGGTAAATCCGAGCGCGGCCGCGATCTCCGCGACGCTCAACGTCTGTTCTCGCAGCAGCGACTGCGCGAGCGCACCACGCAGTTCGTCCTTGATCGACGCGAAGCTCTGTCCTTCGCTGCGCAAGCGTCGCCGCAGCGTCGGCGGCGTCGTGCCGAGCCGCGCAGCCAGCGTGTCGAAGTCCGGCCATTCGGCTGCAGGCAACGCTTTCAGATGCGTGCGCGTTCGCGCGACCCAGCCCGTATCGTGCCGATAGCGCACCAGCAGATTGCCGGGCGCGCCGCGCAGAAACGTCTTCAATGCCTGCGCCGACCGGATCGTCGGCAGCGACAGATACGCGGCATTGAACGTGAGCCGGCTGTCCGGACGATCGAAATGCACGGGCACGCCGAAGAAGCGGTGATAGTCGCTGCGCTGCGCGGGGCTCGCGCACGCGAAATCGATGCGCTGCAGCGGGATACGCCGGCCGATCAGCCAGCACGCGACGCCGAGCAGAATCAGCCAGAACGTCCGGTATGCAAACGCCGGATACGGCGTGTCGGACGGCGCGAGCACGATCTGCGCCAGCCCGTCCGCGACGACGAGTTCGCCGTGCGGTTCGTCGAGCACCACGCGCAGAAACTGCAGCGCGCGCCGCAACGCCTTTTCGAGCGTGCCGGCGTTCAGCACGGCGTGACACAGCAGCGTGAAGCTGCCGCGCCGCATCGGGCGCGCGGCGAGCCCGAAGAATTCGTCGTCGAGCGCGCTGGCGATCTCGAGCCACAGCCGGCCGTACTGCTGCGGCGTCACGGGCTCGCGCACGACCGGCGGCAGCCCGGCCGCGTGCAGCACGGGCGCGATCGGAAGCCCTTGCCGACGCATGCATGCAAGCGCATCCTCGACGAAGCCCGGCGAGATCATTTGCGGCCCCATTTCGTCTGCTGTCTCCCGACATGGCAAAACCGATCACGATTCTAGTTTCTGTTTGTCATTGATTGCAATGTGACGGCTGTCTACCATCGATGTACCCCCCGACGCCCTGCGGCCCGCCGGCGGTCATAACGAACAGGAGACACGCATGCCTGATGGAGCAACCGCCCGGGCGGTGCCGGCGTATGCCGACGCCGTGGCCCGGTTCCGAATCGACACTGTCGCGGCGCAGCTGCACGGCGACCTCGAGCATGGCCTGAACGCCTGCGTCGAATGCTGCGACCGTCATGCGTCCGGCGATGCGGTCGCACTCGACTGGATCGACTTCGACGGCGCGCATCGTCGCTTCACGTTTGCTCAGATGAAAGCGCTTGCGGCGCGCGTGGCGAATCTGCTGGTCGCGCGCGGCGTGAAGCCGGGCGACGTGGTGGCCGGGCTGTTGCCGCGCACGCCCGAACTGGTCGCGACGATCCTCGGCACGTGGCGCGCGGGCGCCGTCTATCAGCCGCTGTTCACGGCGTTCGGTCCGAAGGCGATCGAGCACCGGCTGCGCATGAGCGATGCGCGACTCGTCGTGACGAACGTCGCGAACCGCGCGAAGCTCGACGAGGTTGCCGATTGTCCGCCGGTCGCGACGGTGCGCGCTCCCGAAGCGCCGCTGCCGGACGGCGACATCGACTTCCGCGCGGCGCTGGACGCGCAGTCCGATACGTTCGAGCCCGTACTGCGCAAGGGCACCGACCTGTTCATGATGATGTCGACGTCGGGCACGACGGGCTTGCCGAAGGGCGTGCCCGTGCCGCTGCGCGCGCTGCTCGCGTTTCGCCAGTACATGTGCGATGCCGTCGACCTGCGCGCCGAAGACCGGTTCTGGAACATTGCCGATCCCGGCTGGGCATACGGACTGTATTACGCGATCACCGGACCGCTGCTGCTTGGCCACGCGACGACGCTGTACGAAGGCGGCTTTACGGTCGACAGCACCTACGACGTGATCGAACGGCTCGGCATTACGAGCCTCGCCGGTTCGCCGACGGCGTACCGGATGCTGATGGCGGCCGGCTCCGATGCGGCCGCGCGCATCAAGGGCAAACTGCGCGTGGTCAGCAGCGCGGGCGAACCGCTGAACCCGGAAGTCGTGCGCTGGTTCGATGCGGCGCTCGGCGCGCCGATCTACGATCATTACGGCCAGACCGAGCTCGGCATGGTCGTGAACAACCATCACGGGCTCGCGCACGTCGTCCATCCCGGTTCCGCCGGTTTCGCGATGCCGGGCTACCGCGTCGCGGTGCTCGACGACGCGGGTCGCGAGCTCGGTCCGGGCGAGCCCGGCACGCTCGCGATCGACATCGCGCGTTCGCCGCTGCTGTGGTTCGACGGATACTGGCGGCAGGACACGCCGGCGATCGCAGGCGGCTATTACCGCACGGGCGACAACGTCGAACTGGAGCCGGACGGAACCGTCAGCTTCATCGGCCGCGCGGACGACGTCATCACGTCGTCCGGCTACCGGATCGGCCCGTTCGACGTCGAGAGCGCGCTGATCGAACATGAGGCGGTCAGCGAGGCGGCCGTGATCGGCGTGCCCGATCCCGAGCGCACGGAGATCGTCAAGGCCTTCGTCGTGCTGTCGAACGGCTACGAAGGCACGCCGGCACTCGCCGAAGCGTTGAGTCTGCACGTGAAACGGCGGCTGTCCGCGCACGCCTATCCGCGCGCGATCGAGTTCGTCGACGCGCTGCCGAAAACGCCGAGCGGCAAGATCCAGCGCTTCGTGCTGCGCAAGATGGAGGCCGACAAGGCCGCTGCCCAATCCTGAATACTTCTATAACGGACTCCGAATGAAGATCAAAGATCGCGTTTTCCTGATCACGGGCGCCGGTTCCGGCCTCGGCGCCGCGGTGGCGCGCATGGTCGTCGCCGAAGGCGGCAAGGCGATGCTGCTGGACGTCAATGGCGACGCGCTGGCGAGCGTCGCGCACGAGCTCGGCGCGGCGGCACGCCTGCTGAAGACCGACGTCACGAGCGAAGCCGACGGGCAGGCCGCGATCGCGGCCGCACGCGACGCGTTCGGCCGCATCGACGGGCTCGTGAACTGCGCGGGCGTCGCGCCGGGCGAGAAGGTCGTCGGCCGCGACGGCCCGCATTCGCTCGAGCGCTTTACGCGTGCGGTATCGATCAACCTCGTCGGCACGTTCAACATGATCCGGCTTGCCGCCGAGGCGATGTCGAAGCAGGACGCCGACGCGGAAGGCGAGCGCGGCGTGATCGTGAACACCGCATCGGTGGCCGCGTTCGACGGCCAGATCGGACAGGCCGCGTATGCGGCGTCGAAAGGCGGCGTGGTCGGCATGACGTTGCCCATCGCGCGTGAGCTCGCGCGCTTCGGCATTCGGGTCGTGACGATCGCGCCGGGCATTTTCGCCACGCCGATGATGGCCGCGATGCCGCAGGAAGTGCAGGACGCGCTCGGCAAGAGCGTGCCGTTCCCGCCGCGGCTCGGACGTCCCGAAGAATTTGCGGCGCTGGTGCGCCATATCGCCGAGAACACGATGCTGAACGGCGAAGTCATCCGTCTCGATGGCGCGTTGCGCATGGCACCGCGCTGACACTGGAGGAAACGAATCATGACGACACAGGATCCGATCGTAATCGTCGGTGCGGCGCGTACGCCGATGGGCGGCTTTCAGGGCGACCTGGCCGCGGCGAGCGCGAGCGATCTCGGCGCGGTGGCGATCCGCGCGGCGCTCGAGCGCGCGAACGTACCGGCCGAGCGCATCGACGAAATTGTGTTCGGCTGCGTGCTGCCGGCCGGACAGGGGCAGGCGCCGGCACGTCAGGCCGCGCTGAAGGCCGGCCTGCCGCTATCGGCGGGCGCGACGACCGTCAACAAGATGTGCGGCTCGGGGATGAAGGCCGCGATGTTCGCGCACGATCTGCTGTATGCCGGCTCGGCAAAGGTCGCGGTCGCGGGCGGGATGGAAAGCATGACGAATGCGCCGTATCTGCTGCCCAAGGCACGCGCCGGCATGCGGATGGGGCACGGCCAGGTGCTCGATCACATGTTCCTCGACGGGCTCGAGGACGCCTATGAAAAAGGCCGCCTGATGGGCACGTTCGCGGAAGACTGCGCGCAGGCCTATCAGTTCACGCGCGAAGCGCAGGACGCGTTCGCGATCGCGTCGCTCACGCGTGCGCAGCGCGCGATCGCCGAAGGCCGCTTCGCGGCCGAAATCGCGCCGGTCACGGTGAAGGCCGGCAAGACGGAAACCGTCGTGTCGATCGACGAGCAGCCGGGCAAGGCGAAGCTCGACAAGATCCCGACGCTGAAGCCCGCGTTCCGTGAAGGCGGCACCGTCACGGCTGCGAACGCGTCGTCGATCTCGGACGGCGCGGCCGCGCTCGTGATGATGCGCCGCTCCGAAGCGCAGCGTCTCGGTCTCACGCCGAAGGCCGTGATCGTCGGGCACGCGACGTTTGCGAACAAGCCGAATCTGTTCGCGACCGCGCCGATCGGCGCGATTCGCACGCTATCCGAAAAGACCGGCTGGAACCTGCGCGACGTCGATCTGTTCGAGATCAACGAGGCGTTCGCAGTCGTCCCGATGGCGGCGATGCGCGATCTCGATCTGCCGCACGACAAGGTCAACGTGCACGGCGGTGCGTGCGCGCTCGGTCATCCGATCGGCGCATCGGGCGCACGCGTGATGGTGACGCTGCTGGCCGCGCTTGAAACGTACGGCCTGAAGCGCGGCGTCGCGTCGCTGTGCATCGGCGGAGGCGAAGCGACGGCGATCGCGATCGAACGCGTCGCGTAACGGCGAGTGCATCGGCGCGCGGCACGGTGGCGCGCGCGGTGCGAGGGGTGACGACGAGTGACGCACGCGGCCACGCCGCTGCGCGCTCGCGTCGCCCTTTTTGCGCGCGCTAGCGCGGCGCCTTCGGCGACACGGCGCCGCACGCGCGCAGCACGAGCTGCACGACCTGCTCGGTCTTCTCGTCGAACGCCCTCTGCGTGAGCGCACGCTTGCCGCTCAGCGCACGGATCTGCGCGTCGAAATCCGCATAGTGCTGCGTGGTCGCCCAGATCAGATACATCAGCGCACGCGCATCGATCGGCGCGAGCAGCCCGCGCGCGATCCAGCCGTCGATCACTTTCACGCGCGTATCGAACCACGGCTTCACGCGGTCCGACAGAATGTCGTGCATATGCTCGGCGCCGTGGATGATCTCGTTCGCCCACACCTTCGAGCCGAGCGGCCGGCGCCGCGACAGCGCCATCTTCGCGCGCACGTAGTTGCCGATCGCCTCCACCGGATCGTCGCCGGCCTCGAACGAACCGGCCGCGCGGTGCCAGTCCTCGAATAGATCGTCGAGCACGCGGCGATACAGCGCGAGTTTCGTCGGGAAGTAGTAGTGCAGGTTCGCCTTCGGCAAACCGGCGCGCTCCGCGATCATCGCGGTGCTCGCCCCGTCGAGCCCGCGCTCGGCGAACACGGCTTCCGCGCACGCGAGCAGATGCGCTTCGTTGCTCTCGCGGATGTGCGCCTTGCGTCGCCGCAAAGGCGTGTGCGCTGGATCGCTTTCGGTCACTGCGGCGCTCGCGTCGTCATGTCTCATCGTTGTCCTTGCGCGGCGCGCATGCCGCGTTGGGCTTCATTCTAGCCGCTCGTGCGCGTCGCGCCCATGCACGGCCGTGCGGCCGGTGCACGCGATGTTGCGATGCGGTGGCACGTTTCTCGCTCGTTCGATCCCGCAAAGAAAGACATTGCTTTGGCAATTTTGATCGTCTAAAACCTGTCCAATCGGACAGGATTCGATGCGCGGCGAGCAGCCGTGCTAACCCCGCCGGCGATGTGTCGGACGAAATGCGCCAACGATGCGCACACGCACCGCAGCCGTGCACGTGTGCGCCGAAACGGACCGCGTGCGCACCCGGCGAAGACCGGATCGACGACCTCACCGACCCCACAGGAGCGACGCGAATGAATGCGGTATCGGAAGCATTGAAGCGGACGGCCATCGATCCGTCGGTCAAGGTAGACGGCAAGCGTTTGTGGAACAGCCTGATGGAAATGGCGAAGATCGGCGCGACGCCGAAGGGCGGCGTGTGCCGCCTTGCGCTGACCGATCTCGACAAGGCGGGCCGCGACCTGATCGTTCGCTGGGCGAAGGAAGCGGGGTGCACGGTGACCGTCGATACGATGGGCAACGTGTTCATGCGCCGCGCCGGGCGCGTCGCCGATGCGGCGCCGGTCGTCACGGGCTCGCACGCGGATTCGCAGCCGACCGGCGGCCGCTTCGACGGCATCTATGGCGTGCTCGGCGGTCTCGAGGTGATTCGGAGTCTGAACGACCACGGGATCGAGACCGAGCATCCGGTCGAGGTCGTGATCTGGACCAACGAGGAAGGGTCGCGCTTCGCGCCTGCCATGGTCGCGTCGGGCGTGTTCGCGGGCGTGTTTACGCTCGAGTACGGGCTGTCGCGCAAGGACGTCGACGGCAAGACGATCGGCGAGGAACTCCGGCGCATCGGCTATGCGGGCGACGTGCCGTGCGGCGGCCGGCCGTTGCATGCGGCGTTCGAGCTGCATATCGAACAAGGGCCGATTCTCGAGGCCGAGCGCAAGACGATCGGTGTCGTCACCGATGCGCAAGGGCAGCGCTGGTACGAGATCACGTTCACCGGACAGGAAGCGCATGCCGGCCCGACGCCGATGCCGCGCCGTCGCGATGCGCTGCTCGGCGCGGCGCGCGTCGTCGATCTCGTCAACCGGATCGGCCTCGATCACGCGCCGTTCGGCTGCGCGACGGTCGGGATGATGCAGGTGCATCCGAACTCGCGCAACGTGATTCCGGGCCGCGTGTTCTTCACCGTCGATTTCCGTCATCCGGACGATGCGGTGCTCGCGCAGATGGATGCCGCGCTGCGCGACGGCGTCGCGCGCATCGCGGCCGACATCGGCCTCGAGACGGCGCTCGAGCAGATCTTCTACTACAAGCCGGTCGCATTCGATCCGGCGTGCGTGCAGGCCGTGCGCGACGCCGCCGAGCGCTTCGGCTATTCGCATCGCGACATCGTGTCGGGTGCCGGCCACGATGCGTGCTATCTCGCGCAGGTCGCGCCGACGTCGATGGTGTTCGTGCCGTGCGTCGACGGCATCAGTCATAACGAGGTCGAAGACGCGACGCCCGAGTGGATCGAGGCCGGCGCGAACGTATTGCTGCACGCGATGCTGTCGCGCGCGTGCGAGCCGGTGTCATGACGCAGCAGCCGTAACGCGGCGCGCGGCCCGCACGCCGCCGCCGTACTGCATTCAGCAGCACGATCGTCCCGGCGCCGCAACGCAGCCGGCGGGGACGGCTTTGTCTCCACTCAGCCGAAGGAACGCGTATGACCACCCAGCCAACCGGCGATATCGCCGCGCATCGCCAGTCGTCCACGCAGCTCTCCTGCGAATTCGCGGACATCGCGCCGCTGCTCGACCCCACCGCGGCCGCGGCGGCCGCGAGCCGCTGCCACTACTGCTACGACGCGCCGTGCGTGCACGCCTGCCCGACGCAGATCGACATTCCGGGCTTCATCCGCAAGATCGGCAACGGCAACCTGAAGGGCGCGGCGATCGACATCCTGTCCGCGAACCCGCTCGGCGGGATGTGCGCGCGCGTCTGTCCGACCGAAATCCTGTGCGAGGGCGCATGCGTGCGCAACCATCAGGACGCGCAGCCCGTCGCGATCGGCGCGCTGCAGCGGCATGCGACCGACTGGGCGATGGCGAGCGGCGCGGTGCGCTTCCAGCGCGCGCCCGACACGGGATACCACGTCGCCGTGGTCGGCGCGGGGCCGGCCGGGCTCGCGTGCGCGCACCGGCTCGCACTCGCCGGCCATCGCGTGACACTGTTCGATGCGCGTGCGAAGGCGGGCGGGCTCAACGAATACGGAATCGCCGCCTACAAGACCGTCGACGATTTCGCGCAGCGCGAAGTGGACTGGCTGCTGTCGGTCGGCGGCATCGAGCTGAAGACGGGCGTCGCGCTCGGCCGCGACCTGACGCTCGACGCGCTGCGCGAAGGGCACGATGCGGTGTTTCTCGCGATCGGCCTCGGCGGCGTGCGCGCGCTCGCGGTGGAGGGCGAGCAGCTCGCGGGCGTGATGAACGCGGTCGATTTCATCGAACAGGTGCGGCAGGCCGATGCGCTCGAGAACGTGCCGGTCGGGCGCCGCGTGGTCGTGATCGGCGGCGGCAACACGGCGGTCGATGCGGCCGTGCAGAGCCGCAAGCTCGGCGCGGAGCGCGTGACGATGGTGTATCGGCGCGGCGTCGAAGCGATGAGTGCGACCTGGGCCGAACGCGAGTTCGCGCAGAAGAACGGCGTGACGCTCGTCACGCATGCGCGCCCGGTGCGGATGATCGGTGCAGGCGGTCAGGTGACGGGCGTCGAATTCGACACGGCGTGCGGCGAGCGCCTGACGATCGACGCGGACATGGTGCTGAAGGCGATCGGCCAGACGCTCGTGCCGGACGGCGTCGCCCCCGCGCTGCTGACGCCCGACGGCGCGCGCATTGCCGTCGACGCGGACGGACGCACCGCATGGCCCGACGTATGGGCAGGCGGCGACTGCGCCGCGACGGGCGGCATCGATCTGACGGTACAGGCGGTGCAGGACGGCAAGCGCGCAGCCGCGTCGATCGACGCCGCGCTCGCGCAACGCAGTGTGCGCGCCGCGTGAGCGGTGCATCGCGCGTCCTCGTATCGACGACAACGACCCCACCTTCACGGAGCCGAACATGGCCGATCTTCGCTGCACCATTGCGGGCATCACTTCTCCGAATCCGTTCTGGCTGGCCTCCGCGCCGCCGACCGACAAGGCCTACAACGTCAACCGCGCGTTCGAGGCGGGCTGGGGCGGCGTCGTCTGGAAGACGCTCGGGCTCGATCCGCACGTCGTCAACGTCAGCTCGCGCTACGGCGCCGTGCAGTGGAACGGCCAGCGGATCGCGGGGCTGAACAACATCGAGCTGATCACCGATCGTCCGCTCGACGTGAACCTGCGCGAAATCGCGCAGGTGAAGCGCGACTGGCCCGACCGCGCGCTGATCGTGTCGCTGATGGTGCCGTGCAACGAGCGCGACTGGAAATGGATCCTGCCGCTCGTCGAGGACACCGGCGCCGATGCGGTCGAACTGAACTTCGGCTGTCCGCACGGCATGAGCGAGCGCGGCATGGGCGCGGCCGTCGGGCAGGTGCCCGAATACGTCGAGATGGTCACGCGCTGGGTCAAGGAAGGCACGAAGCTGCCGTGTCTCGTGAAGCTCACGCCGAACATCAGCGACATCCGGATGGGTTCGCGCGCCGCCTACAAGGGCGGCGCGGACGGCGTGTCGCTGATCAACACGATCAATTCGATCGTCGCGGTCGATCTCGACCAGATGGCGCCGATCCCGACCGTCGACGGCAAGGGCACGCACGGCGGCTACTGCGGGCCGGCGGTCAAGCCGATCGCGCTGAACATGGTCGCGGAGATCGCGCGCGATCCGGAAACGCCGAACCTGCCGATCTCCGGCATCGGCGGCATTTCGACATGGCGCGACGCCGCCGAATTCATCGTGCTCGGCGCGGGCAGCGTGCAGGTCTGCACGGCCGCGATGCATTACGGATTCCGGATCGTGTCGGACCTCGTGGACGGGCTGTCGAACTGGATGGACGACAAGGGCTATGCGACGCTCGACGACGTGCGCGGCCGCGCGGTGCCGAACGTCACCGACTGGAAGTACCTGAACCTGCAGTACGACATCAAGGCGCGCATCGACCAGGACCGCTGCATCCAGTGCGGGCTGTGCCACATCGCCTGCGAGGACACCTCGCATCAGGCGATCACGCGCGAGAAGGACGGCGTGCGGCACTTCGAAGTCGTCGATGCGGACTGCGTCGGCTGCAACCTCTGCATGCACGTGTGTCCGGTCGAACAGTGCATCACGATGGAGCGCGTCGATGCGGGCGGCTACGCGAACTGGACCACGCATCCGAACAACCCGGCACGCGCGGACGCAGGCGCGGGCGCCGCGCCGCCCGAGAAGCATGCGAAGGCGGCCTGAGCGGTAGCCGGCGGCGCGGTGCGAGCCGGGCCGCCGTTTTTCGATTCCGTCGGCCGGCATCGAGCGATGCCGGCGCGGACGTTTCCGTGGAGCGCATCCGATGAAAGCGACAGCGAACGGTGCCGAACCCGACGGCATGGCGATGCCGGGCGGCAGCCTGTACAACGACGATCTCGCGCCGACGACGCCGGCGCAACGCACCTGGAAGTGGTATCACTTCGCGGCGCTGTGGGTCGGGATGGTGATGAACATCGCGTCGTACATGCTGGCGGCCGGCCTGATCCAGGAAGGCATGTCGCCGTGGCAGGCGGTGCTGACCGTGCTGCTCGGCAATCTGATCGTGCTCGTGCCGATGCTGCTGATCGGCCACGCAGGCGCAAAGCACGGGATCCCGTATGCGGTGCTCGTGCGCGCGTCGTTCGGTACGCAAGGCGCGAAACTGCCGGCGCTGCTGCGCGCGATCGTCGCGTGCGGCTGGTACGGGATTCAGACCTGGCTCGGCGGCAGCGCGATCTACACGCTGCTGAACATCCTGACCGGCAACGCGCTGCACGGCGCGGCGCTGCCGCTCGTCGGCATCTCGTTCGGGCAGCTCGCGTGCTTTCTGGTGTTCTGGGCGCTGCAGCTGTATTTCATCGTGCACGGCACCGATTCGATCCGCTGGCTCGAAAGCTGGTCGGCGCCGATCAAGGTCGTGATGTGTATCGCGCTCGTCTGGTGGGCGACCTCGAAGGCGGGCGGCGTCGGCTCGATGCTGTCCGCGCCGTCGCAGTTCGCGGCCGGCGGCAAGAAGGCCGGGCTGTTCTGGGCGACCTTCTGGCCGGGCCTCACCGCGATGGTCGGCTTCTGGGCGACGCTCGCGCTGAACATTCCCGACTTCACGCGCTTCGCGCATTCGCAGCGCGACCAGATGATCGGGCAGTCGCTCGGGCTGCCGGTGCCGATGGCGCTGCTGTCGATCGTGTCGGTGGTCGTGACGTCCGCGACGGTCGTGATCTACGGCAATGCGATCTGGGATCCGATCGACCTCACGAGCCGGATGACGGGCATCGGTGTCGGCATCGCGCTCGTGATCCTGACGCTCGACACGATGTGCTGCAACCTCGCCGCGAATCTGGTCGGCCCCGCGTACGACTTCTCGAGCCTCTGGCCGAAACGGATCTCGTACCGCACGGGCGGGCTGATCACCGCGACGATCGCGATCGTGATGATGCCGTGGAAGATCCTCGCGACGACCGACGGCTACATCTTCACCTGGCTCGTCGGCTATTCGGCGCTGCTCGGCCCGGTGGCCGGGATCCTGATGATCGACTACTTCCTGATTCGCGGCACGCAGCTCGACACGCGCGCGCTGTTCGACGAAAGCGGCGGCTTCAGCTATGCGCGCGGCTGGAATCCGGCCGCGCTCGCCGCGCTCGCGATCGGCGTGCTGCCGAACTTGCCCGGCTTTCTGCATACCGCGTTTCCGGCGTCGTTCCCGAACGTGCCGGCGTTCTTCAATACGCTGTACACCTACGCGTGGTTCGTCGGCCTCGTGCTGGCGTCGTGCGTGTACGGCACGTGGATGAGATGGCGCGCGGCGCAGCGCGCGCAGATCGCGAGTGCATGACGCGCGACATGCGCGCCATGCGGCACCCGACAGTCAACGAGGAGGCAACGAGATGGCAATCCTGATTCGCGGCGGCACCGTGATCGATGCGGACCGCTCCTATCGCGCGGACGTGCTGTGCGCCGAGCCGCAGGACGGCGGCACGATCCTGCAGATCGCCGAGAAGATCGACGCGCCGGCCGGCGCGACGATCGTCGACGCGCACGACCAGTACGTGATGCCGGGCGGCATCGATCCGCATACGCACATGGAACTGCCGTTCATGGGCACGACGGCGAGCGATGATTTCTACTCGGGCACGGCCGCGGGGCTCGCGGGCGGCACGACGAGCATCATCGATTTCGTGATCCCGAGCCCGAAGCAGCCGCTGATGGACGCGTTTCGCGAATGGCGCGGCTGGGCCGAGAAGGCCGCGGCCGATTATGGCTTTCATGTCGCGGTCACCTGGTGGGACGAATCCGTGCATCGCGACATGGGCACGCTCGTGCGCGAGCACGGCGTGTCGAGCTTCAAGCATTTCATGGCGTACAAGAACGCGATCATGGCCGACGACGAGATCCTCGTGAACAGCTTCACGCGTTCGCTCGAGCTCGGTGCGCTGCCGACCGTCCATGCGGAGAACGGCGAGCTCGTGTTCCGGCTGCAGCAGGCGCTGCTCGCGCGCGGGATGACGGGCCCCGAAGCGCATCCGCTGTCGCGGCCGCCCGAAGTCGAAGGCGAGGCGGCGAACCGCGCGATCCGCATCGCGCAGGTGCTCGGCGTGCCGGTGTATATCGTCCACGTCTCGGCGAAGGACGCGGTCGATGCGATCACGCGCGCGCGCAGCGAAGGGCTGCGCGTGTTCGGCGAAGTGCTGCCCGGCCACCTGGTGATCGACGAGGCCGTGTATCGCGATCCCGACTGGACGCGCGCGGCCGCGCACGTGATGAGCCCGCCGTTCCGCTCGGCCGAGCATCGCGAAGCGCTGTGGCGCGGGCTGCAGGCCGGGCAGCTGCACACGACGGCGACCGATCACTGCGTGTTCTGCGCCTCGCAGAAGGCGATGGGTCGCGACGATTTCACGAAGATTCCGAACGGCTGCGGCGGCGTCGAGGATCGGATGTCGGTGCTGTGGCATCACGGCGTGAACCACGGCCGCATCACGCCGAACGAGTTCGTGCGGATCACGTCGACGAATGCCGCGCAGATCTTCAACCTGTATCCGCGCAAGGGCGCGGTGCAGGTCGGCGCCGATGCGGATCTCGTCGTCTGGGATCCGGCCGCGACGAAGACGATCTCGGTGAACACGCATCACCAGCAGGTCGACTTCAACGTGTTCGAGGGGATGACCGTGCAGGGCGTCGCGACGCACACGCTCACGCGCGGTGCGCTCGCCTGGGCCGACGGCGAGCTGCGCGCGGTGCGCGGCGCGGGCCGCTACCTGAAGCGGCCGCCCGTGGCCGGCTACTACGAGGCGGCGCGCATCGCGAACCGGCTGCG
>NZ_KV786617.1:0-18811 GCF_001806955.1 Burkholderia sp. HMSC10F09 | reverse complement strand
GCCCGCCGCACCGAAGCCGCCCGCTGCGCCCTGCGCGCCGCCTGCCGCGCCGCCGCCGCTCGTCGGCACCGCGTTCAGCGCGCCGTGTGCGACCGTCGACTTCTCGACGTGCGTCGCCGCCATCGTGCGCAGGTAGTAGGTCGTCTTCAGGCCGCGCAGCCACGCGAGCTTGTAGACCTCGTCGAGCTTCTTGCCCGATGCGCCGGCCATGTAGATGTTCAGCGACTGCGCCTGGTCGATCCACTTCTGGCGACGCGACGCGGCCTCCACCAGCCACTTCGGATCGACCTCGAACGCGGTCGCGTAGATCGCGCGCAGGTCGGCCGGGATGCGGTCGATGCGCGACAGCATGCCGTCGAAGTACTTCAGGTCGGCGACCATTACTTCATCCCACAGGCCGCGCTCCTTCAGGTCGCGCACGAGGTACTCGTTGACGACCGTGAACTCGCCCGACAGGTTCGACTTCACGTACAGGTTCTGGAAGGTCGGCTCGATGCACGCCGACACGCCGATGATGTTCGAGATCGTCGCCGTCGGCGCGATCGCGACGCAGTTCGAGTTGCGCATCCCGTGCGTCGCGATCCGTGCACGCAGCGTGGCCCAGTCGAGCGATTCCGACGAGTCGACCTCGACGTAGCCGCCGCGCGCTTCGGCCAGCAGCTTCAGCGTGTCCTGCGGCAGGATGCCGCGATCCCACAGCGAGCCGCGGTAGCTCGAGTAGCGGCCGCGCTCCTCGGCCAGCTCGGTCGACGCGTAGTAGGCGTAGTAGCAGACCGCTTCCATCGAGCGATCGGCGAACTCGACCGCCGCTTCCGACGCGTACGGCGTGCGCAGCAGGTGCAGGCAGTCCTGGAAGCCCATGATGCCGAGGCCGACCGGACGGTGCTTCAGGTTCGAGTTACGCGCCTTCGGCACCGCGTAGTAGTTGATGTCGATCACGTTGTCGAGCATGCGCATCGCGACGCTGATCGTGCGCTTCAGCTTGTCGTGGTCGAGCGCGTAGGTGCCGTCCGGCTGCTTGACGAGGTGCGCGACGAGGTTCACCGAGCCGAGGTTGCAGACCGCGATTTCGGTGTCGCTCGTGTTCAGCGTGATTTCGGTGCACAGGTTCGACGAGTGGACGACGCCGACGTGCTGCTGCGGCGAGCGCACGTTGCACGGATCCTTGAACGTGATCCACGGATGGCCCGTCTCGAACAGCATGCCGAGCATCTTGCGCCACAGCTGCTGCGCCGGAATCTTCTTGAACAGCTTGATCTCGCCGCGCGCGACTTTCTCTTCGTAAGCCGTGTAAGCCGCCTCGAAGTCCGCGCCGAACTTGTCGTGGAGATCCGGGCAGGTCGACGGCGAGAACAGCGTCCACTCGCCGCCTTCCATCACGCGCTTCATGAACAGGTCCGGAATCCAGTTCGCCGTGTTCATGTCGTGCGTACGGCGACGGTCGTCGCCCGTGTTCTTGCGCAGCTCGAGGAATTCCTCGATGTCGAGGTGCCACGATTCGAGGTACGCGCAGACCGCGCCCTTGCGCTTGCCGCCCTGGTTCACCGCGACGGCCGTGTCGTTGACGACCTTCAGGAACGGCACGACGCCCTGCGACTTGCCGTTCGTGCCCTTGATATGCGAACCGAGTGCGCGCACGCGCGTCCAGTCGTTGCCGAGGCCGCCGGCGAACTTCGACAGCAGCGCGTTTTCCTTCAGCGCTTCATAGATGCCGTCGAGGTCGTCCGCGACCGTCGTCAGATAGCACGACGAC
Source organism: Burkholderia sp. HMSC10F09 (assembly GCF_001806955.1). Classification (NCBI taxonomy): domain Bacteria; kingdom Pseudomonadati; phylum Pseudomonadota; class Betaproteobacteria; order Burkholderiales; family Burkholderiaceae; genus Burkholderia; species Burkholderia sp. HMSC10F09. Next base: position 17,058 of record NZ_KV786617.1, on the reverse strand, counting down.
AGCTGCGAGCGGTGCGTGCCCGAGTTGAACAGCGTCGGCGTCGAGCTCATGAAGTCGAAGCTCGACAGCACGTTGTAGAACTCGATCGCACGCGCTTCGCGGTCGATCTCGTTCAGCGACAGGCCCATCGCGACGCGCATGAAGAACGCCTGCGGCATTTCGATGCGCGTGCCGTCGACGTGCAGGAAGTAGCGGTCGTACAGCGTCTGCAGGCCGAGGTAGCCGAACTGCAGGTCGCGGCTCGCGTCGAGCGCTTCGCCGAGGCGCTTCAGGTCGAACTGCAGCAGCTTGTCGTCGAGCAGGCCGGCTTCGACGCCGCGCTTCAGGAACTGCGGGAAATACTCGGCGTAGCGCGTCGACATGTCGGCCTGCACGACTTCCTCGCCGAGGATCTCGCGGCGGATCGTGTGCAGCAGGATGCGGGCCGTGACCTGGCTGTATGCCGGATCCTTCTCGATCATCGTGCGCGCAGCGAGGATCGCCGAGTCGTAGACCTGGCTCATCGGCACGCCGTCGTACAGGTTCTTCACCGTCTCCGCGACGATCGGATCAGGGTTAACCGCAGCGCCGAGGCCGTCGCATGCCGACACGATCAGCGCGCGCAGCGCGTTCATGTCGAGCGGACGCGTGACACCGTTGTCGACGACGTTGATGCCGCCCGTCGTCTCGCGCACCGCCGCCGTTTCCTCGCCCGCATGCTGGCGCTCGAGGTGACGCTTCTCGCGATACAGCACGTACGCGCGCGCGACGTTGTGCTCGCCGCCGCGCATCAGCGCGAGCTCGACCTGATCCTGGATGTCTTCGATATGGAACGTTCCGCCGTTCGGGCGGCTGCGCACGAGCGCGCGCACGACGTTGCGCGTGAGCTGGTCCACGAGTTCGCGCACGCGCGCGGACGCGGCGCCCTGCCCGCCGTTGACGGCCAGGAAAGCCTTGGTCACCGCGATCGCGATCTTCGACGGCTCGAACGCCACCACGCTGCCGTTGCGGCGGATCACCTTGTAGTCGGCGAACGTTGCCTGCGGCGCGAGCGCCGGCGCGCCTTGTTCGGCCCCGCCGAGAGGACGGCTCGATGCGCTCTCGTACTGGGACGTCGCGTTGTCGGTGGTTTGCATGTGCAAAGCTCCTGGTGTTGGATGGTGCGGAGAGAACCGCGGATTAAAACGAACGCTGCGCGATGCGGTGCGCAAGCGGTAAGAGGCGAGCGATGCGTCGGGGAAGCCGGTTCCGTCGATGCGCGACAACCGGTTCGGTCGTGTGCTTCGTCATGTCTACCCTACCCGCGATGTTCGCTGCGCTGATTGCGGCGCCTGGACTGCCCGGCCTGACGCGCCGCCCTGGGAACCCCGTTCGCCGGCGTTGCCCGCCGGCCGGTGCCGCTCGGGTTTCCCCTGCGACACACACTATATCTAGTGCAGAACTGCTCAACAGGCACCAAGTATAGTGGACATTCCAGCAAGGTCCAAACGGAGAATTTGCGCCGGAGGTCTTGACATCGCGCACGGGCAGACGCGACAAGGCATTGATCCGAGAAAAGGGGTTTCCCGGTCAAAAAAACCCTGCGCTCACTGCTGCCGGAAAGGAAAGTATTCGGCGCCGAACCCGGCATCGCGCGCGAAGCGTTGCCAATCGAAATGCGGACCGGGGTCGGTCTTGCGGCCGGGCGCGACGTCGGAATGCCCGGCGAACGCGTCGACCGGATAACGCGCGGCGAGCGTGCGCGCGAGCACGACGAGCGTCGCGTATTGCGCATCGTCGAACGGTACGTCGTCCGCGCCTTCGAGCTCGATGCCGATCGAGAAGTCGTTGCAGCGCGGCCGGCCGAAAAACTCGGACGCACCGGCGTGCCACGCGCGCTCGTCGCACGACACGAACTGCACGAGCTCGCCGTCGCGGCGGATCAGGAAATGCGCGGAGACGCGCACGTCGCGCAGGTGACGCTGGTAGTACGGGTGCGCGTCGCAGTCGAGGCGGTTCAGGAACAACGCCTCGATCGCGTCGCCGCCGAACTCGCCGGGCGGCAGGCTGATGTTGTGCACGATCACGAGCGACGGCACCGCGCCCGCGGGCCGCGCCTCGAAGTTCGGCGAGCGCGCGTGGCGCGCTTCGCGCACCCAGCCGGCCGCGTCGACCGACAGCCGCCCCGCGTCGGTCATCGTGCGCCGCCCGCGCGTGCGGCGTGACGTTGCGCGTGCTCGGTGCTGCAGAAGTATTCGCCGCTCGCGGCCGCGATCGCATCGCCCTTCGGCGCATGCACGCCGCACTCGGCGCAGCGCACCATCGGCTCCGGCAGCGAGCGCGCATCGCCGTTCGGACGCGCGGCACCGGCGCCGTAGCCCGGCGCGCCGGACGCATCGGCGCCGCGGCCTGCGCGCGCCTGCTCCTGCGCGTGACGCAGCTTGCGCGCAAGCCACGAACCGGCGAAGAAGAGAAGAATCAGGAGAAGAATCTGTCGCATCGGAAACCTGCGGTCAAACGACGGAGCGGTGCAACAGCACCTCGAAAACGAACCGGCTGCCGACATACGCGAGCAGCAGCGCGGCGAACGACACGAGCACCCAGCGCGCCGCGCCGCGCCCGCGCCAGCCGGACGTCTTGCGCGCGATCAGCAGGCCGCCGAACATCAGCCACGACAGAATCGCGAACACCGTCTTGTGATCGAGGCGCAGTGCGCGCGCATCGACCTGCTCGCTGAACAGGATGCCCGACGCGAGCGTCAGCGTGAGCAGCACGAAGCCGGCGCCGATCAGGCGGAACAGCAGCTTCTCGAGCGTGAGCAGCGGCGGCAGCGTTTCGAGCCAGCTCGCGATCCAGCCGGTCGAGCCGTCGCGCCCGCCGCTTCGCAGCGACTGCAGGCGCCGCTCGACCATCAGCATCAGCACCGCGTGCAGCGCCGCGATCGCGAACAGTCCGTACGCGATGTTCGCGATCAGGAAGTGCAGCTTGAACAGCGGTGCTGCGGCATAAGGCAGCACCCGCACGCCGCCGAACACGAGCGGCAGCAGCGATGCGCCGCAGGCGAGCGGCAGCACGAGCAGACGCAGGCTGTCGAGCGGGAAGAAGAAGCTCTCGATCCAGTAGATGCCGGCGCCGAGCCAGAACATCGCGGACAGCGCGAACGCGAAACCGAAGATCATCGCGTCGTGCGGGAAGATCGTCATGTGGAGCAGCACGCCGTGCGCGACGAGCGCGGCGAACAGCAGCGCGCGCCCGATGCGGCTCATCCCGGACGCGGCCGACGCCGGAACGGGCACGGCCGGCACGCTCGCGACGAGCGGCGACGCCGCGCCCTGCCGATGCGTGCGCCAGCCTGCGACGGCAAGGCCGCCGTACAGGAATGCGGTGAGGGCATACAGTACAATATCCATGTTCGAAGTTTACACTAGGCCCCCTTCCCGCGACGGCTCCGTTGTTCGATGACCGCCGCGCCTTCGGGCCCCACTGTCCATCGCTCCCCATGCTCGACAATCTCACTCAACGGATGGCGCGCGTCGTCAAGACGCTGCGCGGCGAAGCCCGGCTCACCGAGGCGAATACGCAGGAAATGCTCCGCGAAGTGCGTCTCGCGCTGCTCGAGGCCGACGTCGCGCTGCCGGTCGTCCGCGAATTCATCGCGAAGGTCAAGGAAAAGGCGCTCGGCGAGGAAGTGATCAGCAGCCTGTCGCCGGGCCAGGCGCTCGTCGGCGTCGTGCAGAAGGAGCTGACCGCCGTGATCGGCGGCGACTACGAAGGCAAGGCCGCCGAGCTGAACCTCGCAGTCTCGCCGCCTGCCGTGATCCTGATGGCCGGCCTGCAGGGCGCCGGCAAGACGACGACGGCCGGCAAGCTCGCGAAACTGCTGCGCGAGAAGTACAAGAAGAAGGTGCTGACCGTCTCGTGCGACGTCTATCGCCCGGCCGCGATCATGCAGCTGAAAACGGTGAGCGAACAGGTCGGCGCCGACTTCTTCCCGTCCACACCCGACCAGAAGCCGGTCGACATCGCGGTCGCGGCCGTCGACTGGGCGAAGCGCCACTATCACGACGTGCTGATCGTCGATACGGCCGGCCGGCTCGGTATCGACGAAGCGATGATGCAGGAAATCGCCGCGCTGCACGGCGTGCTGAAGCCGGCGGAAACGCTGTTCGTCGTCGACGCGATGCTCGGCCAGGACGCCGTCAACACCGCGAAGGCGTTCAACGACACGCTGCCGCTCACGGGCGTCGTGCTGACCAAGCTCGACGGCGACTCGCGCGGCGGCGCCGCGCTGTCGGTGCGGCACGTGACGGGCAAGCCGATCAAGTTCGTCGGCGTCGCCGAGAAGCTCGACGGCCTCGAGGTGTTCCATCCCGACCGGATGGCGAACCGGATCCTCGGCATGGGCGACATCCTCGCGCTCGTCGAGGAAGCGCAGCGCGGCGTCGACGTGCAGGCCGCGCAGAAGCTCGCCGACAAGGTGAAGAAAGGCGGCGACTTCGACCTGAACGATTTCCGCGCGCAGATCTCGCAGATGAAGAACATGGGCGGGCTGTCGTCGCTGATGGACAAACTCCCCGCGCAGTTCCAGCAGGCCGCAGCCGGCGCCGACATGGGCCAGGCCGAGAAGCAGATCCGCCGGATGGAAGGGATCATCAACTCGATGACGCCGGCCGAGCGCGCGAAACCCGAAATCATCAAGGCGACGCGCAAGCGCCGCATTGCAGCCGGCGCGGGCGTGCCGGTGCAGGAAGTCAACCGGATGCTGAACCAGTACGATCAGATGCGTACGATGATGAAGAAGCTGAAGGGCGGCAACATGCAGAAGATGATGCGCGGCCTGAAGGGCATGATGCCCGGCCTGCGCTGATTCCGTCCGCCGGCCGGCGCGCGGGTTTTTGCCGTAGCGCGCACCGGCCGTTGTGCTTCACTCTTATTTGTATACCGACTGTCCGCCAGAACACATGAACCGCGAAGAAGCCCTCCACATTTTCGAACACTCCGAAGAGATCGTCTCGGCGGACGCCGTCAACGCATCGATCGTCCGGATGGCCGACGCGATCCGCGCCGAGATCGGCGACGCGTTCCCGCTCGTTCTGTCGGTGATGGGCGGCGCGGCGGTGTTTACCGGGATGCTGCTGCCGCATCTCGATTTCCCGCTCGAATTCGACTACATCCACCTGACGCGCTACCGCAACACGACGCAGGGCAGCCCGGAGATGCACTGGCGTGTCGCGCCGCGCGAGTCGGTGAAAGACCGCATCGTGCTCGTTCTCGACGATATCCTCGACGAAGGCGAGACGATGGCCGCGATCCGCGACCGCATCCTCGACATGGGCGCGAAGCGCTTCATGTCGGCCGTGCTGTGCGAGAAGACGCTCGCGAAGGCGAAGCCGCTGCATCCCGACTTCTGCGGCTTCTCGGTGCCGGACCGCTACGTGTTCGGCTGCGGGATGGACGCGAAGGGCTACTGGCGCAACCTGCCGACGATCCGCGCGCTGACCGCGAACGTCTGAGCGCACGCCGGCTTCGCCGTCGCCAAACGGAAAGCGGCGCCCGGGTTCATTACCCGGAGCGCCGCTTTTTTTTGTCGTTACGCGCGAAACGCGCGTCAGGTCTGCAACTGGTGGACGAACGCGCGGATGCCGGCGAGCAGCATCTCGACCGAGATCGCGACGAGCACGAGGCCCATCAGCCGCTCGAACGCGGCGACCGTGCGCTCGCCGAGCCATTGCTGGATCCGTTCGGCCAGCACCAGCGTGATCGCGCACAGGATCATCGTGACGGTCAGCGCACCGACCCATTCGAACATCTTGCCGGGCGCCTGCGACGTCAGCAGCATCACCGTCGCGAGCGCGGACGGCCCCGCGAGCGCGGGGATCGCGAGCGGCACGATGAACGGCTCGCCGCCCGCCCGCGGATCGCTGCCGAGCGCGCCGTCCGGATGCGGAAAGATCATCCGAAGCGCGATCAGGAACAGCACGATCCCGCCGCCGAGGCGCAGCGACAGGTCGGTCAGGCTCATCATCCGCAGGAAGCGATCGCCGACCACCATGAAGAACAGCAGGATCACGAACGCGATCCCCACCTCGCGCAGGATCAGCTTGACGCGCCGCTCGCGCGGCACGTCGCGCATCGCCGAAATGAACAGCGGGATATTGCCGAGCGGATCGGTGATCAGCACGAGAAGCACGGTAGCCGACAGGAAGGTGTACTCCACCGCGTTCCCCGTCCGATCCGCTTAGTGCGCGAGTGCCGCGCGGACCTTCTCCGCGACCGTCGCCGCGGCCTCGCCGGCCGGCAGCAGCGTCGCTTCGGTGTCGCGGCGGCCCTGGTACTCGATCTTGCCGTCCTTCAGCCCGCGCTCGCCGATCACGAGGCGGTGCGGCACGCCGATCAGTTCCCAGTCGGCGAACATCACGCCCGGACGCTCGCCGCGATCGTCGAGGATCACGTCGATGCCGGCCGCCGTCAGTTCCGCGTACAGCTTGTCGGCCGCTTCGCGCACCGCGTCACTGCGGTCGTAGCCCATCGGGCACAGCACGACTTCGAACGGGGCGATCGACTCCGGCCAGATGATGCCCTTGTCGTCGAAGTTCTGTTCGATCGCCGCGCCGAGAATACGCGTGACGCCGATCCCGTAGCAGCCCATCAGCATCGGCTGCGGCTTGCCCGATTCGTCGAGGAACGTCGCGCCCATCGCTTCCGAGTACTTGGTGCCGAGCTGGAACACGTGGCCGACCTCGATGCCACGGCAGATGTCGATCGCGCCCTTGCCGTCCGGCGACGGATCGCCCTTCTTCACGTTGCGCACATCGGCGACCTCGGGCTCCGGCAGATCGCGGCCCCAGTTCACGCCGGCGATGTGATAGTCGACCTCGTTCGCGCCGACGACGAAATCGCTCATGTTCGCGACCGTGCGATCGGCGATTACCTTCACCGGCTTCTTCGTGCCGATCGGGCCGAGATAGCCCGGCGGCGTGCCGAACCACTCGACGATTTCCTGCTCGGTCGCGAAGCGGTGGTTCTTCAGCCCCGGCAGCTTCGATACCTTGATCTCGTTCAGATCGTGATCGCCGCGCAGCATCACGAGCCAGATGGTCGGCTCGGCGCCTTCGTTGTCGGTTGCGAGCACGATCGACTTGATCGTGCGCTCGAGCGGGATGTTCAGCAGCTCGGCGACGGCCTCGCACTTCGCCTTGCCCGGCGTCGCGACCTTCGTCAGCGCTTCGGCGGGCGCGGCGCGCTCCGCGATCAGCGGCAGCGCTTCGGCCGCCTCGACGTTCGCCGCGAACTCGGAGCTCGGGCAGTAGGCGATCGCGTCCTCGCCGGTATCGGCGATCACGTGGAACTCGTGCGAGAAGTTGCCGCCGATCGAGCCGCTGTCGGCCGCGACCGCGCGGAATTCGAGGCCGAGGCGCGTGAAGATGCGCACGTACGCGTCATACATCTTGCGATACGACTCGCGCAGGCCTTCCGCGTCCTTGTCGAACGAGTACGCGTCTTTCATGATGAATTCGCGGCCGCGCATCACGCCGAAACGCGGACGGATCTCGTCGCGAAACTTCGTCTGGATCTGATAGAAGTTCACCGGCATCTGCCGGTAGCTCTTGATCTGATTGCGCGCGATGTCGGTGACGACTTCCTCGTGCGTCGGCCCGATCACGAAGTCGTTGTCCTTGCGGTCCTTGAAGCGCAGCAGCTCGGGGCCGTACTGCTCCCAGCGCCCCGACTCCTGCCACAGTTCGGCCGGCTGCACGGCCGGCATCAGCAGTTCGACTGCGCCCGCCCGGTTCATTTCCTCGCGCACGATCGCCTCGACCTTGCGAATCGAGCGCAGACCGATCGGCAGATAGTTGTAGATGCCGCCGGCGACGCGACGGATCATGCCGGCGCGCACCATCAGCTTGTGACTGACGATCTCTGCGTCGGCCGGTGCTTCTTTGAGGGTGCCGATAAAGAAACGGGAAGCTTTCATGCGGACGGTTCCAAAAACGGCGCCCCCAGGCAGGGCGCCCGAAAAAGATTCAAGGTGAAAAAGCTGCGCGCGACGAACGACGATGGCGCAGATGACGTAGCAGACAAATCAGGGACAATTCAGCCGGCGCGCCTCGCGCGGATTCGCTCCGTCACGGTGCGCAGCGCCCGTTATCTGTTTATAATCAAAGCAATTTTAAAGGATTCGAAGGTGGTTGTATGCTGGATCGTGAAGGCTTTCGCCCGAACGTCGGCATCATCCTCTTGAACGCGCGCAACGAGGTGTTTTGGGGCAAACGGCTCCGCGAGCACTCCTGGCAGTTTCCTCAAGGCGGGATCAAGTACGGCGAGACCCCCATGCAGGCGATGTACCGGGAACTGCACGAGGAAACGGGCCTGCTGCCGGAACACGTCAAGATAATCGGCCGCACTCGCGACTGGTTGCGTTACGAGGTGCCTGACAAGTTCATCAAACGCGAAGTACGCGGTCATTACCGCGGCCAGAAACAGATCTGGTTCCTGCTGCGGATGCTCGGACGCGACTGCGACATTTGCTTGCGCGCGACCGATCACCCGGAGTTCGATGCGTGGCGGTGGAACGAGTACTGGGTGCCGCTCGATGCGGTAATCGAGTTCAAGCGGGATGTCTATCAGTTGGCGCTGACGGAACTGTCGCGCTTCCTGCGCCGCCCGGCGCAGCGAGCCGACAAGCCCCGTGGGCCGCGTCTGCCGCGCTATCCGCGCGTGATCGCCGCGCAACCCACCGAGACGCTGACGATTGTCGACACATCGGTCGTCTGTTCCGAGGTCGAAGTGGAGGCGAGCACGCTCGACGAGATGCCGCCCCGCGTGATCGTCGGCAAATGACGAGTCGGACTGCATGACCGGGCGCGACCTTGGTGTCGCGCCTTTTTTTACGAGGAATGCATATTGAAAGCGATTGCTCTCGCGCTCGCGTCGATCGCCACAGCCGCCGCACTGGCCGGCTGCGCGAATTCGAAAACGCCGACCAACAAGGACGACAGCGCGTTCGTGTATCTGCTGGACCGCCAGGGGAACTGGAAGGAAAACCCGGTCGACACGCTGCCGGCGCTCCCGCAGACGGCCGACCTGCTGCCGTTCAACGTGTCGCAGAACACACCGCTGAAGTTCTTCGTCGACGCGAAATCGCTGACGGTCGGCAGCGACGGCGTCGTGCGTTACACGGTCGTCGTCACGAGCCCGGCCGGCGCGCGCAACATGAATTACGAAGGGATCCGCTGCGATACGTACGAATGGCGCCAGTACGCGGGGCTGAATTCGGATCACGACGGCTGGGACCGCACGGTCGAGAACGACTGGCGACGCATCGAGAACGGCGAGCTGAACGCGTATCACGCGGCGCTCTATCAGGACTACCTGTGCGCGAACAAGATGCCGCAAGGCTCCGCGCAGCAGATCGTCGAGAACATCCGCTTTCATCGCACCGCGATGAGCCAGCTGCGCTGATCGTACGCGGCCCCGGCAGTGTCGGCGGCATTCGGCAAAAAGCCCGCATCGAGCGGGCTTTTTCATTTCGGCGGCGATAACGCATGGCGCGACTGCCCGCGCTGCGTTCAGACGAGCACCAGATTGTCGCGATGGATCAGCTCGGGCTCGAGCATGTAGCCGAGCACGCTTTCGATTTCGCCGCTCGGCTTGCGGTGGATCAGCTTGGTCTCGGCGCTGCTGTAGTTCGTCAGGCCGCGCGCGACTTCGCGCCCGTCCGGGCCGACGCATGCGATGACCTCGCCGCGCGCGAACGCGCCCTGCACGTCCGTCACGCCGATCGGCAGCAGGCTCTTGCCGCCGGCCGTCAGCTTCTCGACCGCGCCGGCGTCGATCACGACGTGCCCGCGCACCTGCAGGTGGTCGGCCATCCATTGCTTGCGCGCGGCCATCCGCGCCGTGCGCGCGATCAGCTGCGTGCCGATCGCCTCGCCACCGGCCAGACGCACGAGCACGTCCGGCTCGCGGCCGCTCGCGATCACCGTGTTGGCGCCGCTGTGCGCCGCGCGCTTCGCCGCGAGAATCTTCGTCAGCATGCCGCCGCGGCCGAGGCTCGAGCCGGCGCCGCCCGCCATCGCCTCGAGCTCCGGCGCGCCCGCATTCGCCTCGGCGACGAGCGTCGCCGCCGGATCCTTGCGCGGATCCGCAGTGAACAGCCCCGACTGGTCGGTCAGGATGATCAGCGCGTCGCCTTCGATCAGGTTCGCGACGAGCGCGCCCAGCGTATCGTTGTCGCCGAACTTGATTTCGTCGGTGACGACCGTGTCGTTCTCGTTGATGATCGGCACCACGCCGAGACGCAGCAGCGTCAGCAGCGTCGAACGTGCGTTCAGGTAGCGCTCGCGATCGGCGAGATCCGCATGCGTGAGCAGGATCTGCGCAGTGCGAATCCCGTGCTCGGTGAAGCGGCTCTCGTAGACCTGCGCAAGCCCCATCTGGCCGACCGCGGCCGCGGCCTGCAGCTCGTCGATCTCGCGCGGCCGCTTGCTCCAGCCGAGCCGCTGCATGCCTTCGGCGATCGCGCCCGAACTGACGAGCACGACTTCCTTGCCCTGCGCGCGCAGCGCTGCGATCTGCGCAGCCCAGCGGCCGATTGCCGCATGATCGAGCCCCTTGCCGTCGTTCGTCACGAGGCTGGAGCCTACTTTCACTACCAATCGCTTCGAATCCGCGATGATCGAACGCATCGTGCGCTGTCTCCTGTATCTGATGCCTGCCCGGCCGGGCGCGATTCAATTCCGGCGCCGGACCGACGCAGACCGGCGCGTGACGGGTACGCTCAGGCGTCGTCGCCCGGCGCAGCATTGGCGGCCGGCGGCGCATCGCGGAAGCGCACGTCTGCCGCCAGATCTTCCGCCTCGGCCGCGCGATGCGCGTCCGAATGCTCGGCCAGATAATCGTAGATCGCGTAGCACAGCGCTTCGCAGCCCTGCCCCGTCAAAGCGGAAATCTCGAACACGGGGCCGTGCCAGTCGAAGCGCTCGAGAAAATCGGCGACGCGTGCCGCACGCTCGTCCTCGGGCACCATGTCGAGCTTGTTCAGCACGAGCCAGCGCGGCTTCTCGTAGAGCGCCTCGTCGTACTTGCGCAGCTCGCCGACGATCGCCGTCGCTTCGGCGACCGGATCGACGCCTTCGTCGAACGGCGCGATGTCGACGAGATGCAGCAGCAGACCGGTGCGCTGCAGGTGCCGCAGGAACTGATGGCCGAGGCCCGCGCCTTCGGCCGCGCCCTCGATCAGCCCCGGGATGTCGGCGATCACGAAGCTCTTGCTCGGGCCCACGCGCACGACGCCGAGATTCGGCGCGAGCGTCGTAAACGGGTAATCGGCGATCTTCGGCTTCGCGTTCGACACCGAGGAGATGAACGTCGACTTGCCCGCATTCGGCATGCCGAGCAGGCCGACGTCGGCGAGCACCTTCAGCTCGAGCTTCAGCATGCGCCGCTCGCCCGGTTTGCCGTCGGTCTTCTGCCGCGGCGCGCGGTTCGTGCTCGACTTGAAATGCAGGTTGCCGAGGCCGCCGGCGCCGCCTTTCGCGAGCAGCACCTGCTGGTCGTGCTCCGTCAGATCGGCGATCAGCTCGCCGGTGTCCATGTCGGTGATCACCGTGCCGACCGGCATGCGCAGCGTGATGTCGTCGCCGCCCTTGCCGTAGCAATCGGAGCCGCGGCCGTTTTCGCCGTTGCGCGCCAGGTGCTTCTTCGCGTATCGGTAGTCGATCAGCGTGTTGATGTTGCGGTCGGCGATTGCGTAGACGCTGCCGCCCCGGCCACCGTCGCCGCCGTCCGGCCCGCCGAACGGAACGAATTTTTCGCGGCGCATCGACGCGCTGCCATCGCCTCCATCGCCGGCAATGACTTCGATTCGCGCTTCGTCAATGAACTTCATTCGTTACTCCGCCCAGTATTTCCGCTATTGTGCCGCGCGCCGGCGCGCTTGAACAATCGGCCGTTCGGCCAATCGTACGCCGGTTTTTGCGACGGCCGCCTACGCGCACCTGCGCGCGGCGGCCAATAAAAAAGGCCCCGCGAAGACTGCGGGGCCTTTCGGCTACGAAGCCCGTGATGCCTGAACTCAGGCAGCTGCCGGGACGACGATGACCGTATGCTTCTTGTCCGCGCCCTTCGTCGCGAACTTCACGTGACCGTCGACCAGCGCGAACAGGGTGTGATCCTTGCCCATGCCGACGTTCTCGCCTGCGTGCATGCGCGTGCCGCGCTGACGCACGATGATGCCGCCGGCGTTGATCGCCTGGCCGCCATACACTTTCACGCCGAGACGTTTCGACTCGGAGTCGCGGCCGTTACGGGACGAGCCGCCTGCCTTTTTGTGTGCCATCTGATTGCTCCTTTACCGAGGCGCTTACGCGTTGATCGCGTCGATGCGCAGCTCAGTGTAGTTCTGGCGGTGGCCGCCGTGCTTTTGGTAGTGCTTCCGGCGACGCATCTTGAAGATGGTGACCTTGGCGTGACGACCGTGCGACACGACGGTGGCCTTGACGGAAGCCCCACTGACCAGCGGCGTACCGAACTTAATCGATTCGCCTTCGCCCACTGCGAGAACCTGGTCGAGCGTGATTTCAGCGTCAATGTCAGCCGGTATCTGTTCTACTTTCAGTTTTTCGCCAACGGCAACCTTGTACTGCTTGCCGCCGGTTTTTATGACCGCGTACATTGAGAACCTCACTCTGGATCCATTTTTCCGCACACCACGCGCGGAAAAGGCGTGATTATACAGAGAGTTAGCATCGAAGTCAAAGCCGATTGACGATTGCCGCGCGCGGGCCTCGGCCGGACGGCCAAAATCGCGGGCGCGCAACGTGCGACAGACCGGAATATTGCCGATTCGCCTTATAATCCGCGGCATCACCCAATTCCATCATCATGTCGTCGTCCACCGCCTCCCCCTCCCTCAGCGCCGCCCACCTGCTCGCCCCGATCGCCAGCGACATGGAGCAGGTGAATCGCGTTATCCGGCAAAGCCTCGCGTCCGACGTGCTGCTGATCAACCAGATCGCCGAGTACATCATCGGCGCGGGCGGCAAGCGGCTGCGCCCGGCACTGCTGCTGCTCGTGGCCGGCGCGCTCGGCGAAACGTCGCATCAGCGGCACGTGCTGGCCGCCGTCGTCGAGTTCATCCACACGGCGACGCTGCTGCACGACGACGTCGTCGACGAATCGGAGCTGCGACGCGGCCGCGAGACGGCCAACGCGCTGTTCGGCAATGCGGCGAGCGTGCTGGTGGGCGACTACCTCTATTCGCGCTCGTTCGAGATGATGGTCGGCGTCGGCAAGATGCGCGTGATGGAGATCCTGTCCGAGGCGACGACGATCATTTCCGAAGGCGAAGTGCTGCAGCTTCTGAACATGCACGATGCGGACGTCGACGAAACGCGCTACATGCAGGTGATCCGCTACAAGACGGCCAAGCTGTTCGAAGCGTCGGCGCGTCTGGGCGCCGTGCTCGCTGGCGCCGACGCACCGACGGAGGCCGCGGCCGCCGAATACGGCCGGCGGATCGGCACCGCGTTCCAGATCATGGACGACTGGCTCGATTACGCGGGCACGGCCGAAGCGATGGGCAAGAACGCCGGCGACGATCTGCGCGAAGGCAAGCCGACGCTGCCGCTGATCTATCTGATCGAGCGCGGTACGCCCGAGCAGGCGGCGCTCGCGCGCGAAGCGATCGAACAGGGCGGCACCGATCGGTTCGACACCATTTTCGATGCGATCACGCGCTCGGGCGCGCTCGATCACACGCTCGAATGCGCACGCCAGGAAGCGCTGGCGGCCGCAGCGGCGATTACCGCGTTTCCCGATTCGACATACAAGGAAAGCCTGCTCGCGCTGTGCTCGTATTCGACGTCGCGGCAGTCGTAAGGGCGCGGCAGTAGGCGCGGCGGCAGGACGCCATGGCCGCGCCGATCAGACGCTTCGAAAATTTTCTTTCCCAAGGTATTCCATTTTCGAAAAAGCGCTGATATAGTTATGTTCTTGCTCGACGACGCAGCTGTCTTGAAGAAGACGGCGAAATCGGAAGAGTCCAAATCGGGGTGTAGCTTAGCCTGGTAGAGCGCTACGTTCGGGACGTAGAGGCCGGAGGTTCGAATCCTCTCACCCCGACCAGATTTGTAAAAACCGTGCACCACGTGCACGGTTTTTTTTCGTCCGTACGCGCGGCGCCCTCGCCGCATCGGTACGGCCGCCTCTGCTATATTCGCTCCATCCCTGTCCTTCACAGCCTCTTCCACGCGTGGACCAAATTCCCTTATGGGCGCAAATCGGCGCCGTCTTTCTGCTTCTCCTCTGTTCCAGCTTCTTTTCCATCTCCGAAACCGCCATGATGGCGCTCAACCGCCATCGGCTGAAGCATCTCGTCGGCCAGGGCGCGCTCGGCGCGAAAGCGACGCAAGGCCTGCTCACGCGCACCGATCTGCTGCTCAGCGTGATCCTGATCGGCAACAACCTGTTCAACACGATCATCCCGGTCCTCACGACCTCGATCGCGCTTCATACGTTCGGCCGTAACAATCTCGCGCTGTCGATCGCGACCGGCATCGTCGCGTTCCTGATCATCGTGTTCGCGGAGATCGCGCCGAAGATCGTCGGCGCGACCTTCCCGGAGCGCATCGCGCTGCCCGCGAGCCTCGTGATCGCGCCGCTGATGCGCGTGTTCAAGCCGGTCGTCTGGTTCGTCAACGCGCTCGCGAACGGTGTGCTGTGGGCGCTGCGCATCAATACGAAGAAAGGTCGCGATCAGCGGATGTCGGCCGACGAACTGCGTGCGATCGTGCTCGAATCGAGCAGCTTCATGCCGACCAAGCACCGCAGCATCCTGCTCAACCTGTTCGATCTCGAAAACATCACCGTCGACGACGTGATGGTGCCGCGCCGCCAGATCGAGTCGCTCAACTTCCATGCGCCGCTCGACGACATCCTGCATCAGCTCGAGACCTGCTATCACAACCGGCTGGTCGTCTACGAGGGCGATATCGACAAGGTGCTCGGCGTGCTGCACGTACGCAAGACGCTGACCGCGCTGCACAACCAGGATTTCGATCGCGAAACGCTGCGCGAACTGCTCGCGGAACCGTACTACGTGCCGTCGGGCACGCCGGTCGTCCAGCAGCTGCAGTATTTCCAGGAAAGCCGGCAGCGCACCGCGCTCGTCGTCAACGAATACGGCGAACTCGAAGGTCTCGTCACGCCGGAAGACATCATCGAGGAACTGATCGGCGAGTTCACGACGTCGATGCCGCGCAGCGAGCGCGCGGGCGGCTGGGATGAAAACGGCGAATGCATCGTCGCGGCCAGCATGCCGCTGCGCGAGCTGAATCGCTGGCTGCATCTGAAGCTGCCGACCGACGGCCCGAAGACGCTCAACGGCCTGATTCTCGAAATCCTCGAGGAAATTCCGGAAGACGACGTCTGCCTGAAGATCGGCGACGTGATGCTCGAAGTGATGCGCAGCGACGATCAGGCGGTGCGCACGGTGAAGCTGTTCCGGCCGCGCGGTGCCGGATCGCGCGCGAAGGGCGGCGCCCGTCGCTAGCGCATTTGCGTCCGTTCGCGCGGCGCGTCCGTGTCGCGCGCCGCTGCGACGCGCGGGAAGAACGGTTTCACCGTCACGCCAAGCTCCCCGCTAACGCCGAACGCCCGTCACGGGCGCGGCCGCGCCTGACCGAACGGCCGACTACCGGTGCCTGCCGTGCCGCGCGATCCTGTACGCGTCTCGATCAACGGCGGCCGACGCGCCGGCTCACATGAACTTTCCCGCTTCCCGCACGGCGCCGCGTGCGCCTGCGCCCTCCGACGCAGCGGCCGCGGCCGCTGTGCCCCGCTCGCTCGATGCGGCGCAGCTCGACGATGCGCCTGCGGTGCGCCTGCTCACCGACACGCTGCATGCGGCGCATGCACGCGATGCCTCCGACATTCACATCGAGCCGTTCGAAGGCGGCTGGCGCATCCGGCTGCGCATCGACGGCGTGCTGCACGAGCATGGGCGGCCGCCCGTTCACCTGCGCGACGCGCTTGTCACGCGCATCAAGGTGCTCGCGCGCATGGACATCGCCGAGCGTCGGCTTCCGCAGGACGGCCGGCTGCGGATCGCGCTCGGCGGCGGCACGCGCGGCGACTACCGCGTGAGCTCGCTGCCGACGCTGTTCGGCGAAAAGCTCGTGCTGCGCCGACTCGAAACGCTGCCGCCCGATCTCACGCTCGCCGCGCTCGGCTTCGATGCGCAGCAGGCACGCGCGATGGAAGCGGCGATCCGAGCACCGCACGGCCTCGTGCTCGTCACGGGCCCGACGGGCAGCGGCAAGACGCTGTCGCTGTACTGCGCGCTGCAGATGCTCGATCGCGATGCCCACAACGTCTGCACGGTAGAAGACCCCGCCGAAATCCAGCTCGATGGCATCAACCAGGTCGGCGTCGCGGAAAAAGCCGGCCTCACGTTCGCGACCGCGCTGCGCGCACTGCTGCGGCAGGATCCGGACGTCATCATGGTCGGCGAGATCCGCGATGCCGAAACGGCCGACGTCGCGATCAAGGCCGCGCAGACCGGCCATCTCGTGCTGTCGACGCTGCATACGAACGACGCGCCGGCCGCGATCGCGCGGCTCCTCGACATCGGCGTTGCGCCGTACAACCTCGCGGCCGCGCTGCGCCTCGTCACGGCGCAACGGCTCGTCAGGCGGCTGTGCGTCGGCTGCCGCGTGCCGTCGGACGCGCCGGCCGCGCTGCTGCGCGACGCGGGCTGCGACGCGCCCGCGCTCGAATCCGGATGGCGCCCGTTCGTCGCGCGCGGCTGCGCCGCATGCCACGGCATCGGTTATCGCGGCCGCATCGGCCTGCATCAGACGATGCCGGTGTCGTCGCGGCTCGCCGAACGTATCGTCGCGCGTGCGAGCGTCGGCGAACTCGCGCGATGCGCGGCGGCGGAAGGTGTTCGCAGCTTGCGCGACGCGGCGCTCGCGCGCGTTCGAGATGGCACGACGAGCGTCGCGGAAGCGCTCGCCGCCACGCCGAACGCATGACCGTGCGCGCGCCGCCCCGCGAGATGCGCTTCGCCTGGCGCGGCCGTCGCCGCGACGGCACGCC
>NZ_KV786616.1:27265-31331 GCF_001806955.1 Burkholderia sp. HMSC10F09 | reverse complement strand
GGCGGCGGGCGGGCTGCTCGGCGGCAGCGGCGCGGCGTTCGCCGCGTACGCGTCGCCCGACGCGCGTGCGGCCAAGCTCGCGGCGAAAACGAACGCGAAGTTCGTCGCGGCCGACAAGGTCACGCCGTTCAAGGACATCACCTCCTACAACAACTTCTACGAATTCGGCACCGACAAGGGCGATCCCGCGCAGAACGCCGGCACGCTACGGCCGCGTCCGTGGCGCGTGAGCGTCGAGGGCGACGTGCTGCATCCGAAGGTGTTCGACATCGACGAGTTGCTGAAGCTCGCGCCGCTCGAGGAGCGCGTGTACCGGCTGCGCTGCGTCGAAGGATGGTCGATGGTGATTCCGTGGATCGGCGTGCCGCTGTCGGAGCTGATCAAGCGCGTGCAGCCGACGGGCAACGCGAAATACGTGCAGTTCGTCACGCTTGCCGATCCGTCGCAGATGCCGGGGCTGTCGACGCCGGTGCTCGACTGGCCGTACTCGGAAGGGCTGCGGATGGACGAGGCGATGCATCCGCTGACGCTGCTGACGATGGGTGTCTACGGCCAGGTGCTGCCGAACCAGAACGGCGCGCCGGTGCGCGTCGTCGTGCCGTGGAAGTACGGCTTCAAGAGTGCGAAATCGCTCGTGAAGATCCGCTTCGTCGACAAGCAGCCGAAGACGAGCTGGAACACGTACGCGCCGAACGAATACGGGTTCTATTCGAACGTCAATCCGGACGTCGACCATCCGCGCTGGAGTCAGGCGACCGAGCGTCGTATCGGCGAAGACGGCTTTTTCACGCCGAAGCGCAAGACGCTGATGTTCAACGGCTACGGCGATCTTGTCGCGTCGATGTATCAGGGCATGGACCTGAAGAAGAACTTCTGAGTGCACGGGTGCGACAGGACATGACGCCGACACCGATTTCGTCTTCGCATACCGCGCGCTCGCGCGTGGCGTCCGGCGCCGCGCGTACGGCCGTGCCACGCTGGCTCGCTGCGGCCAAGGTACTGGTTTTCGCGGCAGGCCTTTATCCGCTTGCGCGGCTCGTGCTGTTCGGGATGACGGACCGCCTCGGCGCGAATCCGATCGAATTCGTCACGCGCTCGACGGGCCTGTGGACGCTCGTGATGCTCTGCGTGACGCTCGCGATCACGCCGCTGCGGCGCGCGACGGGCGTGACCGCGCTGCTGCGCTTTCGCCGGATGATCGGCCTGTTCGCGTTCTTCTACGCGACGCTGCACTTCACCACCTACTTCTGGTTCGACAAGTGGTTCGATGTGGCGGCGATTCTGAAGGACGTCGGCAAGCGGCCGTTCATCACGGTCGGCTTCGCCGCGTTCGTGCTGCTGATCCCGCTTGCGGCGACGTCGCCGCGCGCGATGGTGCGCCGGCTCGGCCGGCACTGGGCGACGCTGCACCGCGCGATCTATGCGATCGCTGCGTGCGCGGTGCTGCACTTCTGGTGGATGCGGGCCGGCAAGCACGATCTCGCGCAGCCGAAACTCTATGCGGCGATCGTCGCGGCGCTGCTCGGCTGGCGGCTGATTGCGTGGGCCGTGCGGCGCTTGCATGCGGCGCGCGATGCGCAGAAAAACGAAAGGCGATGACGGAACGTCATCGCCTTCTGTAGCGAGCGCGCCGCGCAGACGCTTTTAGTGCACGGACGTGCCCGAAGCGGCGGCGGGCGCTTTCGCGGTGCCGTCGGACAGCTCCGGCGACAGCGTCAGCGGTGTGCCGGACGAGTCGGGCGTGTCGGACGCGTTTTCGTCGGTCGGTGCGACGTCCGACGGCGGCGTGTCTTGCTGCTGGATCGGCTTCTGCGGCAGCGGCGGCACGGTAGGCAGATAGAGCGGGCCGCGTTGGCCGCAGCCGGCAAGAATCGCCAAAGCCGCTACAATCGCGCTCATCCGGAAAACGACTCGCATGATCGTCCCTGAACAATTGAACCGATAGAGTTTAGCATGTCCGATACCGAATACCTGACCCGTGCCGAGGCCGTGCTGGCGGCCGTCGAGCGTACCGTCGACGCCGCGAACGACGGCGATCACGACATCGATCTGGAACGCAACGGCAGCGTTCTGACGCTCACCTTCGAGAACGGCTCGAAGATCATCGTGAATCTGCAGCCGCCGATGAAGGAAGTGTGGATCGCCGCAAAGGCGGGTGGTTTCCACTATCGCTACGTCGACGGCGCATGGCGCGATACACGCACCGGCACCGAATTCTTCGCCGCGCTGAGCGAGTACGCGACGCAGCAGGCCGGGCTGCCGATCACGTTCACCGCGTGACGCGGTACGCGCCGGCGCCGCCGGTGCGTGCGTGCATCGCCGGATAAGAAAAAAGCGCCCCGCGGGGCGCTTTTCTCATGCCGGGGCCGCCGATCAGTGGCCGCGGAACAGGTTCATGATGTCCTGCTTTTCCTGCTCGTCGACATGCGGCACGGCATCGTCGACCTCTTGCGATGCGGGCGCCTGCGGCACGCCGACCGTCGACACGAAGCCGTGGCCGGGCGTGAAGTCGGTGAAATACAGCTCGCCGCCGAGCGATTCGACGCCGTCGGGCATCATCGGCTTGAAGTCGGGCACGCCCTTGAGCGCCGCACCCATGTAGTCGATCCACACCGGCAGCGCGAGGCCGCCGCCGGTTTCGCGATCGCCGAGACTGCGCGGATTGTCGTAGCCGATCCATGCGATCGCGGCGAGCGTGTGCTGATAGCCGGCGAACCACGCATCGTGCGAATCGTTCGTCGTGCCGGTCTTGCCCGCGAGATCGGTGCGCTTGAGCACGTTGGTCTTCGCGCCGGTGCCGCGCTGCGCGACGCTCTGCAACAGGCTGTTCATCACGTACGCGTTGCGCGCATCGATCGCGCGCGGCGCATTCTGCTCTGCGATGAGCGGTTGTGCACGCGCGACGATCGCACCGTTCGGATCGGTGACTTCCGCGATCAGATACGGGTTCACGCGATAGCCGCCGTTCGCGAACACCGAATACGCGCCGGCCATCTGCAGCGGCGTGACGAGGCCGGCGCCGAGCGCCATCGGCAGATAGGCCGGATGGCGATCGGCGTCGAAGCCGAACCGCGTGATGTACTGCTGCGCGTACTTCGTGCCGATGTGATTGAGGATCCGGATCGACACGAGGTTGCGCGAGCGCTGCAGCGCGGTGCGCATCGACATCGGCCCTTCGAAGCCGCCGCCGTAGTTCTTCGGCTCCCAGGGCTGGCCGCCGGTTTCGGCCGCGCTGAAATAGAGCGGCCCGTCGTTGATGACCGTGGCCGGCCCGAGCCCCTTGTCGAGCGATGCCGAGTAGATGAACGGCTTGAACGACGAACCGGGTTGCCGCCACGCCTGCGTCACGTGGTTGAACTTGTTCTTGTTGTAGTCGAACCCGCCGACCAGCGAGCGGATCGCGCCGTCCTGCGGCACGATCGAGATGAACGCGCCTTCGACCTGCGGCAACTGCGTGATCGACCATTTGCCCGCGTCGTTTTTCACGACGCGAACGATTGCGCCCGGACGAATGCGACGGTTCGGCTGCGCGTTCGCCGACAGTGCGCCGGCCGCGAAGCGCAGGTTCTCGCCTTCGATCGTCGCGCTGCTGCCGTCGATGAACGCGACGGTGATCTGGCGCGGGCTCGCGGCCGTGACGACGGCCGCGATCAGCTCGCCGTTGTCCGGGTGCTCGAGCAGCGCGTCGTCGATGGCCTGTTCGCGCTCGTCCGCGGCCGAAGGCAGCTCGATGAAACCTTCCGGCCCGCGATAGCCGTGGCGCCGCTCGTAATCCATGATGCCCTTGCGCAGCGCGGTATACGCAACCTGCTGATCGGCGGAATCGATCGTCGTGATGACGTTGAAGCCGCGCGTGTAGGTTTCCTCGCGGTATTGCGCATACATCATCTGACGCACCATTTCCGCGACGTATTCGGCATGCACGCTGTACTCGCGACCCGCGCCCTTGACGACGAGCGGCTGCGCGACGGCTTCGTCGTACTGCTCGCGCGTGATGAAGTTCAGCTCGAGCATCCGCTGCAGGATGTACTCCTGGCGCACCTTCGCGCGCTTCGGATTGACGACC
>NZ_KV786616.1:0-27245 GCF_001806955.1 Burkholderia sp. HMSC10F09 | reverse complement strand
GTTGTACGCGGACGGCGCCTTCGGCAGCCCTGCCAGCATCGCCGCTTCGGCGAGCGTGATGTCTTTCAGGTCCTTGCCGAAATAGACGCGCGCGGCGCTCGCGAAGCCGTACGCGCGCTGGCCGAGATAGATCTGATTCATATAGACCTCGAGAATCTGATCTTTCGTGAGCGCGCGCTCGATCCGGTACGCGAGCAGCATCTCGTAGATCTTGCGCGTGTACGTCTTCTCGCTCGACAGGAAGAAGTTGCGCGCGACCTGCATCGTGATCGTACTCGCGCCCTGTGTCGCGTGGCCGTTCGTCAGCGCGACGACGCCTGCGCGGAGGATGCCGGTGAGGTCGACGCCGCCGTGATCGTAGAAGCGCGCGTCCTCGATCGCGAGGATCGCCTTTTTCAGCGAATCGGGGACGTCCTTGAAATGGACGATGTCGCGGCGTTCCTCGCCGAATTCGCCGATCAGCACGTGATCGGACGTATAGATGCGCAGCGGCACCTTCGGCCGATAGTCGGTCAGCGCGTCGAGCGACGGCATGTTCGGCCACGCGACGACGAGCGCATAGCCGAGCACGAGGCCGCCGGCCACGACGAGCGCCACGCACATCGCGGCGAAGCCGAACAGCGCTTTTTGCCACCAGGGGCGCTTCTTCGGCTCCGGGGACGGAGGCGGGGGCGTAGGAGACGTGGATTGCATAGGCATACCGGAAAACAGTCCCGCGATTATAGCTGCCCGCCGGAGGCGGCCCCGGCGCGGGGGAAGCGGCCGGGCAACCGCGCGACCGTGCCGAGATCAGCATAGCCCGGCGGCCGGCTCGTGCGCCATTGGCCGTTCGGTCGACTGTCGGCGGCGCGCACTGCTCGCCAGAATCGGGCCTCGGATCGCGGCATGGGCTGCGACGATCGCGGGAGGCTGGAATGACAGGACGATGGGCGGCGGCGCGCTTCGTGCCGGGCAGGCACCGATCGACGGGTATCGACGTCGGCGCGGGCGAGGTCAGGATCGTGGTGCTGAGCCGGCGCGGCCGCGTGGCCGACGTGCGGATCGAAGCGCTTGAGCGGGAACCGCTCGCACTGCCGGAGGGCGCCGATGCGCGCTGGGCGGCAGTCGCGCGGGCGCTGTCGGCTGCCGTCGCGCGGCTCACCGGCGCTGGCGTGCGCTGCGACACGCGCGGCGTGATGGCGCTGCGCGACGACGAGATGCGCACGGCCACGCTCGATCTGGCGGGGCGCGACGACATCGCCGATGCGGCGCGGCAGGCTGCCGAGCGCATCTCGGGGCTTGCGCCGGACAGCATCGCGTTCGACTGGCGGCACGACGACGGCGCGTGCGCGCAGGAGATCGCGGTCGCGGCCGCACCGCTGGCGTTGCTCGAACGGCGGATCGACGTCGCCGCGCAAGCGGGGATCGACCTGACGGCCGTCGACAGCGAATCGGCCGCCGCACTGCGCGCGCTGCGCTACGCCGCGCAGTTCGAGCTCGACGCTCAGGGGCCGTACGCGGCGCTGTGGTTCTCCGACGCGGGCGTGCGCGGCTGGCGCATCGACGGCGCGCTCGCCGCGCCGATGCTCGCGCTGCCCGCCGACATGCCGGGCGCGTTGGCCGATGCGTTGCGCGCAGGTGCACAGGAGCGGGTCGGCTGCGTGCTGGTAGCCGGCGATGAGCGATGTGTCGCGCGCTTCGGCCTGTCGCTGGCCGATATCGGCGACGCGCTCGGCGCGACGTCGGTGCCGTTCGACTGTACCGGGTGGGACGGGCGTCCGATCGCGCCGGCCGGGGTGCCGAGCGCGCCGGCGTTCGCGGTCGCGTTCGGGCTTGCGCTGCGCGGGGTGTGGGAATGATCGCGAAGCGCTTGCGTGCGGCCGGCCCGCTTCGGCTCGACGGCTTCAACCTGCTGCCGTACCGCGAGCGCGTTGCGCGTGCGCTGCGGCGGCGTCAGGCGGCGCAGTGCGGTGCGGCGATCCTGCTCGCCGCGCTCGGCGTCGGCCTATGGACAGCCGGCTGCACATGGCGGCGGCTCGACATGGACGCCGAGCGCCTGCGTCTCGACGTACGGTTGCGGCAACTGGAGCCGCAGGCCGCTGCGGCGAAGCGCGCCGCGCGTACGGCAGGCGCCGTCACGCAGCGCGACGTGCAGGCAGTCGAGCTGGCGGAGCCACACCGGCGCGTGAGCGCGCTGCTCGCGACACTCGCGCACGTGCGCGACGACACGGTGCGCATCGACGCGCTGCATGCGACGCGTTCCGGCGTCGTGCTCGACGTGCGCGCGGCGAGCTACCGCGCGGGTGCGCGTTGGCTCGCCAGCGTCGCGCGCGAGCAGCGCGACGCGCGAATCGACGTCGATGCATTGAAACCGGCGTCGGCGGCGGCGCCCGTTGCGGCGGGCGCGCCGATCGCGTTTTCCGCGCACGTGCGCTGGCGCGATGCGACGCCGCGGCGCGCGACGCCGGGAGATGGCGCATGACGACGATCGCGACCGCAGGCGGCCCGCTCGTCGCGGCATGGCCGCGTATCAAGCGGCGCATGTCGCCGGCCGCTGCGCATGCTGCCGGCTGCGCGTTGGCGTTCGCCGTCGTGCTGGCGGGCGGCATTCATCTGTCGAACGCGGCCGACTGGAGCGGGCTCGCGCGCAGCGGCGCGCTTCTGCAGGCGGCACGGACGCGTGTCGCGGACCTTGAGCACGCGCTCGAAACGGCCGCGACGAACCGAAACGCGAGACCGCGCGCCGCAGCCGGCGACGGTACGCCGCCCGTGCGCGAGTGGGGCGCGCTCATGCTCGAGCTGGCCGACCTCGTTGCATCGAGCGGGCTGCACGTCGTATCGGTCGAACCGCTGAAGGCCGACCGTGCGGCAGCGTACGGTCGCCGTACGGTGCGGCTCGTCGCGGCCGGCGAACCGGCGGCGCCCGCGCGCGCAATCGGCGCACTGGCGGATTTTTCGGTGCTCGCGGTGCCGGCGACGCTGCGTGTCGAACGCGGTCCCGATGGCGTGAGGATCGACATGTCGGTCGACGTGTTTCCGACGTTGCCCGGCATCGCGTCCAGCGGCGCGGCAACGCCTGCGCTGGATGGCGATCCGTTCGGCGGTGCGGAGGCGTTCGCGATGGCCGACGGGCGGTTGCCGCGCCTTGCCGGGCTGATCCGCGACATGCGCACGGCGCTGGTGCTGTTCGACGACGGCGATGGCCGCTTCACGGCCGTGCGGGCCGGCGACGCGCTCGGTGCATTGCGCGTTGCACGCGTCGATGCGGGCGCCGTGACGCTGTCGACGTCGGACGGCCCGCGGCGGCTCGCACTCGAAGACGGAGGCCGCTCGTGACGAAGCTCAACCGGTACGGCATTGTGGTCTGGTTTGGTATCGGAGTCGGCGCCGTCGGCCTCGGCGCGGCTGCGGCGAACGCCGGGTTGCCGCCGCTGCCTGCGGCCTGGCCGGTCGCCTCGACGATGGCTGAAGCGCGCGAGGCGCCGCTGCCGCCGGGCGTGCCGGACGGCGCGATCGATGACGCAATCGACGGTGCGGCCGATCGCGCGGCGTCGCACGCCCAATCCGACCGCACGCACGAAGCCGCCTCACCGGGCGCGAGCCCGCCGCCGTTCGAACACGCATCCCGCGTCGCGCAGCACGCGCAACCGGCCGCGCCGGCACCGGCGCTGGAAGGGCCGCCGATCCCGCTGCCGCCGCCTGCGCGCATGAACGACGCGGCCGCGCATCGCGCAGGCGATGCGGACGATACGCGCCGCATCTCGCTGAACCTGCAGCGCGCGGACCTGACGGCCGCCTTCGACGCATTCGCACGCTTCACGGGCCTGAACATCGTCGTGAGCGAGCAGGTTCGCGGCACCGTGACCTTACGTCTGAACAATGTCCGCTGGCGCGATGCATTCGACACGCTGCTCGACACGCACGGGCTCGCGATGTCCCGGCGCGGCGACATCGTCTGGGTGACGCCGGCCGCCGAACTGGCGGTGCGTGAGCGCGAGCGCTTCGAAACGCACGCGCGAGCCGCCGATCTGGAGCCGCTCGAGAGCCGCCGGTTCGAATTGCACTACGCGCGTGCGCAGGACGTGCAGCGGCTGCTGGCCGGCGCGACCGGCCAGCGCCTGCTATCGAAGCGCGGTGCCGCGGCCGCCGATGCGCGCACGAACCTGCTGTTCGTCACCGATCTTGCGCCGCGCATCGCCCAGATCGCCGATCTGATCGCGGCACTCGACCGGCCGTCGCGGCAGGTGCGCATCGAGGCGCGCATCGTCGAGGGCGAGCAGGGCTTTTCGCGTCATCTCGGCGCGCAGCTCGCGCTGCGCGCGCAAGGGCAGCCGGCGGCGGCCGAAGCTGCCGCGTCCCCGGCCGGCCCACGCACGGCGCTCGATCTGGCCGCGCGGCCGCTCGCCGGGTTCGATGCGGCGACGGCCGGCTTCACGCTGCTCGCCGCGCCGCTCAGCCGCGTGCTCGACGTCGAGCTGAGCGCGTTGGAGGCGCAGGGGCGCGGCCAGATCGTGTCGAGCCCGCGCGTCGTGACGGCCGATCGCGCGAAGGCGCTCGTCGAGCAGGGCGCGGAGCTGCCGTATCAGGCAAAGGTCGGCAACGGCGTGACGGGCGTGCAGTTCCGCCGCGCGACGCTGAAGCTCGAGGTCGAGCCGCAGATCACGCCGGACGGGCGCGTCGTGCTCGACCTCGACGTGACGAAGGACAGCGTCGGCGAACCGACCGCGGCCGGGCCCGCGATCCATACGAAACACGTGCAGACGCGCGTCGAAGTCGACGACGGCGGCACGGTTGCGATCGGCGGGATCTATGAGCGGCTGCATCGGCACGATGTGACGCGGGTGCCGCTGTTGGGCAAAATACCGGTTCTGGGCGCGCTTTTCCGGCATCGCGCGCAGCGCGAGCAGCGTAGCGAGCTGGTCGTATTCATCACGCCGACGATCGTCAGCGCCGGGTGCGGCCCGCCCGGCACAGCCGACGAAAATGCCGAGAAATCGGGGCCGGAAGCGGGTGGCGCAGGCTCGACAAGGCAGTCGCTTTGCCAGTAAGCTGCGCCACACACCAGCAAGATTGAAGCAGAGGAAGCCGTTGCAAGCGCGGGACCCACATGCAAACGTATTTTTCGTCGGCCTTATGGGAGCGGGTAAGACCACCGTGGGCCGTGCGGTCGCGCGCCGGCTCGACAGGACGTTCTTCGACTCCGACCACGAAATCGAGGCCCGCACGGGCGCGCGCATTCCGGTGATCTTCGAGCTGGAGGGCGAGGCCGGGTTTCGCGACCGCGAGGCGCAGATGATCGCCGAACTCACGCAGCGCGAGAACATCGTGCTCGCGACGGGCGGCGGCGCGGTGCTGCGGGCCGAAAATCGCGCGTGCCTGAAAGGCAACGGCATCGTCGTCTATCTGCGCGCCAACCCGCACGATCTGTGGCTTCGCACACGCAAGGACAAAAACCGTCCGCTGCTGCAGACCGACGATCCGAAGGCCCGTCTCGAAGCGCTCTACGAAGTGCGCGACCCGCTGTACCGCGAATGCGCGGACTTCGTGATCGAAACGGGCCGCCCGTCCGTCAACGGTCTCGTCAACATGGTGCTGATGCAACTCGAACTGGCGGGCGTCGTCGCCAAGCCGCTACAAGCATGATTACTGTCAACGTCGATCTGGGCGACCGCGCCTACCCGATTCACATTGGCGCCGGCCTGATCGGCCGCGCCGAGCTGTTCGCTCCCCACATCACAGGTTCGTCGGTGACGATCGTCACGAACACGACGGTCGATCCGCTTTACGGCGACGCGCTGCGCGCGGCGCTCGCGCCGCTCGGCAAGCACGTATCGACGGTCGTGCTGCCCGACGGCGAAGCCTACAAGAACTGGGAAACGCTGAACCTCATTTTCGACGGGCTGCTCGGCGAGCGCGCCGATCGCAAGACGACGCTCGTCGCACTCGGCGGCGGCGTGATCGGCGACATGACGGGCTTTGCCGCCGCCTGCTACATGCGCGGCGTGCCGTTCATCCAGGTGCCGACCACGCTGCTGTCGCAGGTCGATTCGTCGGTCGGCGGCAAGACGGGCATCAATCATCCGCTCGGCAAGAACATGATCGGCGCGTTTTACCAGCCGCAGGCGGTGATCGCCGACATCGGCGCGCTGACGACGCTGCCCGAGCGCGAGCTCGCGGCCGGCATCGCCGAGGTCATCAAGACCGGCGCGATCGCCGATGCCGCATTCTTCGACTGGATCGAGGCGAACGTCGACGCGCTGAACCGGCGCGATCCCGCGGCGCTTGCGCATGCGGTGAAGCGGTCGTGCGAGATCAAGGCGAGCGTCGTCGCGGCCGACGAGCGCGAGGGCGGCCTGCGCGCGATCCTCAATTTCGGACATACGTTCGGCCACGCGATCGAGGCGGGCCTCGGCTACGGCGAATGGCTGCACGGCGAGGCGGTCGGCTGCGGGATGGTGATGGCGGCCGATCTGTCGGTGCGGCTCGGGCTGCTCGACGACGCGTCGCGGCAGCGGCTCGACGCGGTGATCGCGGCCGCGCATCTGCCTACGCGCGGGCCGGCGCTCGGCGACGCGCGCTACATGGAGCTGATGCGCGTCGACAAGAAGGCCGAAGCCGGCGCGATCAAGTTCATTTTGCTGAAGCGCTTCGGCGATACGCTGATCACGCAGGCGCCCGACGAAGCGGTGTTCGCTACACTGGCGCATACGACCCGGTAATCGCGCCCCGGACGCCCGGCGCCCCTGACATGGAGGAGACGTGAGCGAGACATCCAGCCGCAATCTGCCCGAAACCGGCCGTGGCCCAGCCGCCGCCGTCGTCGAGCCGCCCACGCTGGCGGCGCTGGAAGCCCACCTCGCTCCGTATGCTGCGCATGCCTCGCAATCGCGCGGCCGCCGCTACCCGGAGGCGCCGCCCGCGGCACGCACCGAATTCCAGCGCGACCGCGACCGCATCGTTCACTCGACCGCGTTTCGCCGGCTCGAATACAAGACGCAGGTATTCGTCAATCACGAAGGCGACCTGTTCCGCACGCGTCTCACGCATAGCCTCGAAGTCGCGCAGATCGCGCGTTCGGTCGCGCGGAACCTGCGCCTGAACGAGGATCTCGTCGAAGCGATCTCGCTCGCGCACGATCTCGGCCATACGCCGTTCGGTCATGCCGGGCAGGATGCGCTGAATGCCTGCATGCGCGAATACGGCGGCTTCGAACACAACCTGCAGAGCCTCGCGGTCGTCGACGAGCTCGAGGAACATTACGGCGCGTTCAACGGGCTGAACCTGTGTTTCGAAACGCGCGAAGGGATCCTGAAGCATTGCTCGCGCGAGAACGCGCGCAAGCTCGGTGCGCTCGGCGAGCGTTTCCTGCAGGGGCGGCAGCCGTCGCTCGAAGCGCAGCTCGCGAACATCGCGGACGAGATCGCCTACAACAATCACGACGTCGACGACGGTCTGCGCTCGGGGCTGATCACGATCGAGCAGCTCGCGGAAGTCGAGCTGTGGCAGCGCCACTACGAGCAGGCGCTCGCCGAGTTTCCCCATCTCGAAGGCCGCCGCCTCGTGCACGAGACGGTGCGCCGCATCATCAACACGCTGATCGTCGACCTGATCGACGAAACGACGCGCAATCTCGCGCGCGTCGCGCCCGCATCGATCGACGACGTGCGCGCGGCGCCGCCGCTCGTGTCGCACAGCGAGCCCGTGGCCGCGCAGGCGGCCGCGCTCAAGCGTTTCCTGTTCAAGAACCTGTATCGCCACTACAAGGTGATGCGCATGGCGAGCAAGGCGCAGCGCGTCGTCACCGGGCTGTTCGATGCGTTCATCGACGATCCGCGCCTGCTGCCGCCGCCCTATCAGTCCGACGATCGCGCGCAGCAGCCGCGTCTCGTCGCGCATTACATCGCCGGGATGACCGACCGGTTCGCGCTGAAGGAGTACCAGCGGCTGTTCGTCATCAACGACAACTGACTGTCATAAACGATCACTAGACTTCGCCGGTTCAATGGCGACGGGAAGCTTGCACACGCTGTTGGTAACGTTTTCATAGGAGAGGTCGATGAAGAAGAAGCCTGCGGGGACCGTGGTTCGTTCGATCGTGCTCGGCGGCGCGCTGATGTTCGGTGTGCAGCATGCGGCATTCGCGGTGACGGAGATCCAGTTCTGGCACGCGATGGAAGCCGCGCTCGGCGAGCGCGTGAACGAGCTGGCGACGCAATTCAACGCGTCGCAGAGCGATTACAAGATCGTGCCGGTCTTCAAGGGCACCTACGACCAGACGCTCGCGGCCGGCATCGCCGCCTATCGCAGCGGCAACGCGCCGGCGATCCTGCAGGTGTACGAAGTCGGCACGGCCACGATGATGCAGGCGAAGAAAGCCGTCGTGCCGGTGTACGACGTGTTCAGGCAGGCCGGCGTGCCGCTCGACGAAAAGGCGTTCGTGCCGACGATCGCGAGCTACTACAGCGACGCGAAGACGGGCCATCTCGTGTCGATGCCGTTCAACAGCTCGACGCCGGTGCTGTACTACAACAAGGACGCGTTCAAGAAGGTCGGCCTCGACCCGAACCAGCCGCCGAAGACCTGGGCGGACGTGAAGGCCGATTCGGAGAAGCTGCGCAAGGCCGGCATGACGTGCGGCTTCACGACGGGCTGGCAGGGCTGGATTCAGCTCGAGAACTACAGCGCGTGGCATGCGCTGCCGTTCGCGAGCCGCAACAACGGCTTCGACGGCTCGGACGCGGTGCTCGAGTTCAACAAGCCGCAGCAGATTGCGCACGTCGCGTTCCTGCAAGAGATGGCGAAGGACGGCACGTTTACATACGCGGGCCGCAAGGACGAGGCGTCCGCGAAGTTCTATAGCGGCGACTGCGGCATCATGACGACGTCGTCGGGCGCGCTCGCGAACGTGCAGAAATTCGCGAAGTTCAGCTACGGCACCGGGATGATGCCGTACGACGCGAACGTGAAGGGCGCGCCGCAGAATGCGATCATCGGCGGCGCGAGCCTGTGGGTGCTGGCCGGCAAGGATCCGGCGACGTACAAGGGGGTCGCGAAATTCCTCGCGTTCCTCACGTCGCCGCCGATCGCCGCGAAGTGGCACCAGGAGACGGGCTACCTGCCGGTCACGACCGCCGCCTACGACCTCACGCGCCAGCAGGGCTTCTATGCGAAGAATCCGAGCGCCGAAACCGCGATCAAGCAGATGCTGAACAAGCCGCCGCTGCCCTATACGAAGGGGCTGCGCCTCGGCAACATGCCGCAGATCCGCACGGTCGTCGACGAAGAGCTCGAGCAGGTCTGGGCGCAGAAGAAGTCGCCGAAGGACGCGCTCGACGCGGCGGCGTCGCGCGGCAACGAACTGCTGCGCCGCTTCGAGAAGTCCGGCGGCTGAGCCCGTCTCGCGCCGTGCCGCGGGCCGCGTCGCACATGCGCCGCGCGCCGCGGCGCGGCTTCGTTTCCGTTTCGTCTGACCGGATCTCCGCGATGCAATCCCGTTCCCGTTTCGGCACGAGCCTGCTGCCGTATCTGCTGATCGCGCCGCAGCTCGCGATCACCGCCGTGTTCTTCCTCTGGCCGGCCGGCGTCGCGCTGTGGCAGTCGACGCAGATGCAGGACGCGTTCGGCACGTCGAGCGAGTTCGTCGGCCTCGCGAACTTCACGCACCTGTTCGCGGATCCGCTCTATCTCGATTCGTTTCGCACGACGCTGGTGTTCAGTGCGCTCGTCACGGTGAGCGGGCTGATCGTGTCGCTGCTGCTCGCCGCATGTGCGGATCGCGTGACGCGCGGCGCGCGCGCGTATCGCACGCTGCTGATCTGGCCGTACGCGGTCGCGCCGACGATCGCGGCCGTGCTTTGGGCCTTCCTGTTCAACCCGAGCATCGGGCTCGTCACGTATGCGCTCGCGAAGCAGGGCATCGTGTGGAACCATGCATTGAACGGCGGGCAGGCGATGTTCCTCGTCGTGCTGGCGTCGGTGTGGAAGCAGGTCAGCTACAACTTCCTGTTCTTCTACGCGGGGCTGCAGGCGATCCCGCGTTCGCTGATCGAGGCGGCCGCGATCGACGGCGCGGGCCCGGTGCGGCGCTTCTTCAACATCGTGCTGCCACTCCTGTCGCCGACGAGCTTTTTCCTGCTCGTCGTGAATCTCGTCTACGCGTTCTTCGACACGTTCCCGGTGATCGATGCCGCCACCGGCGGCGGCCCGGCGCAGAGCACGAAGACGCTGATCTACAAGATCTTCGCGGAGGGCTTTCAGGGCCTCGACATCGGCAGCTCCGGCGCGCAGTCGGTCGTGTTGATGATCATCGTGGTCGGGCTCACCGTGATCCAGTTCCGCTTCGTCGAACGCAGGGTGCAATACGCATGATCGAGAATCGCAAGGGCTTCGACCTGTTCTGCCACGCGGTGCTGATCGCCGGCGTCGTGCTGATCGTGTTTCCGGTGTACGTCGCGTTCTGCGCGGCGACGATGAACGCGCAGGAAGTGTTCACGGTGCCGCTGTCGCTCGTGCCGAGCACGCATCTGTTCGAGAACGTCGCGTACATCTGGGGGCACGGCAGCGGCGGCACGACCGCGCCGTTCGGCCGTTTGCTGCTGAACAGCTTCGCGATGGCGCTCGGGATCGCGGTCGGCAAGATCGCGGTGTCGATCCTGTCCGCGTACGCGATCGTCTATTTCCGCTTTCCGTTTCGCAACGCCGCGTTCTGGCTGATCTTCGTCACGCTGATGCTGCCGGTCGAAGTGCGGATCTTTCCGACCGTGCAGGTTGTGTCGACGCTGCATCTGACGAACAGCTATGCGGGGCTCACGCTGCCGCTGATCGCGTCGGCGACCGCGACCTTCCTGTTCCGCCAGTTCTTCATGACGCTGCCCGACGAGCTGATGGACGCCGCGCGCATCGACGGCGCGGGCCCGCTGCGCTTTTTCTGGGACGTCGTGGTGCCGCTGTCGAAGACGAGCATCGCCGCGCTGTTCGTGATCACGTTCATCTACGGCTGGAACCAGTATCTGTGGCCGATCCTGATCACGACGGAGGCGTCGCTGTCGACGGCGGTGGTCGGAATCAAGACGATGATCGCGAGCGGCGACGCGGCGACCGAATGGCAATACGTAATGGCGGCGACGCTGCTGGCGATGGTGCCGCCGCTCGTCGTCGTGCTGGCGATGCAGCGCTGGTTCGTGCGCGGCCTCGTCGACTCCGAAAAATGAACGACGCACGCAAACGGGAGATGGATCGGGTATGGCTGCGCTGAGCTTGAAGGGCGTCAGGAAATCGTACGACGGCAAGCAGCACGTGCTGCACGGCATCGACGTGGAGATCGCCGACGGCGAATTCATCGTGCTGGTGGGCCCGTCGGGTTGCGGCAAGTCGACGCTGCTGCGGATGATCGCGGGGCTCGAGACCGTGACCGACGGCGAGATCGCGATCGGCGGGCGCGTCGTGAACGCGCTCGAGCCGAAGGATCGCGACATTGCGATGGTGTTTCAGAACTACGCGCTGTATCCGCACATGACGGTCGCGCAGAACATGGGCTACGGGCTGAAGATCCGCGGCATCGACTGCGCGACGATCGACGCGCGCGTCGCCGCGGCCGCGAAGATCCTCGAGCTCGAAGCGCTGCTCGCGCGGCGGCCGCGCGAACTGTCGGGCGGTCAGCGGCAGCGCGTCGCGATGGGGCGTGCGATCGTGCGCGAGCCGTCGGTGTTTCTGTTCGACGAGCCGCTGTCGAATCTCGACGCGAAGCTGCGCGTGCAGATGCGCCTCGAGATCCAGCGGCTGCACGCGCGGCTCGAGACGACGAGCGTCTACGTGACGCACGACCAGATCGAGGCGATGACGCTCGCGCAGCGCGTGATCGTGATGAACCGCGGCTACGCCGAGCAGATCGGCGCGCCGGTCGACGTGTACGAACGGCCGGCGACGATGTTCGTCGCGGGCTTCATCGGATCGCCGGCGATGAATCTGCTGCACGGCCGGCTGTCGGACGACGGCGCGACGTTTACCGTCGCGGGCGGCGGGCCGGCGCTGCCGGTGGCCGGCGCGCCCGGCATCGGCGGCGCGATCGCGACCGGCCGCGACTGGGTGCTCGGCGTGCGTCCGGAACACATGACGCCGCAGCCCGGCGTCCCGCACGCGACGCTGCCGGTCGATTCGTGCGAGCTGCTCGGCGCGGACAATCTCGCGCACGGCCGCTGGGGCAGTCACGACGTCGCGGTGCGGCTGCCGCACGCGGAGCGTCCGGCGCGCGGCAGCGCGCTGGCGGTCGCCCTGCCTGCGCACCGGCTGCATTTCTTCGATCCCGAAACCGGCCGGCGCGCCGACTGAATCCGCAGAGAGGCTGACGATGACTTCCCGCTCCGACTGGCCCTATCCGCGCGTGGTCGCGCACCGCGGCGGCGGCACGCTCGCGCCCGAGAACACGCTCGCGGCGCTCGACGAAGGCGCGCGGCGCGGCCATCGCATGGTCGAGTTCGACGCGAAGCTGTCGGCCGACGACGTCACGTTCCTGCTGCACGACGACACGGTCGAGCGCACCTCGAACGGCCAGGGCGCCGCTGCAGGCATGCGCTATGCGGCGCTTGCGGCGCTCGACGCGGGCGCGTGGCGCGACGCGCGCTTTGCCGGCGAGCGGATGCCGACGCTCGAGGCGGCCGCCGCTCGCTGCATTGCGCTCGGTCTCGCGGCGAACGTCGAGATCAAGCCGTGCCCGGGCCGCGAGCGCGACACCGGGCGGCGCGTGGCCGCCGATGCGGCCGCATACTGGCGCGGCGCGGCGGTGCCGCCGCTGCTGTCGTCGTTCTCGTTCGAGGCGCTGCGCGAGGCGCGCGAGACGGCGCCCGAGCTGCCGCGCGGGATGCTGTACGAAACGGTGCCGCCGGACTGGCACGCGCAGGTCGTCGACGCGCTCGGCTGCGTGTCGCTGCACGCCGACCATACGCGTCTCGACGAAACGCAGGTGCGCGCGATCAAGGCGGCCGGGCTGCGCATTCTGGTTTACACGGTGAACGACCTCGCGCGGGCGAGCGAACTGGTGCGCTGGGGTGTCGACGCGGTCTGCACGGACCGGATCGACCTGATCGGCCCGCACGCGCTCGACGACGTCGTGCAGGGCGCGGCCTAGCGCGCCAACGAGCCTGACGCGAAAAGACGACGCCCCGGCGCGGTTTGGCCGGGGCGTTTTGCATCGCGGAGACGTTACGGCGGGAAAATTCCGCTACAAATTGCAGCGGGATTAACCATTCCCCAAATATTCGACTACGCTTAGAAACGGTAGCCGACGTTCAGGTACGTGACGATCGGGTTCAGCGAGATGTGGGCTTTCGAGGTTTCGGTCAGCGTGCCGACCTGCGTGCGGCGAGCGGTGGTGAAAGTCGCGGTGACGCTCACCGGCACGTACGAAATCGACAGGCCGGCGAACCAGTGCTTCGTGAAGTTGTACGTGAAGCCTGCGTTGAAGACCGGGGCCCACTGATTGCTCGTCGTTGCACTGGTGGGGCCGCCGAGCACGCCGTTCTCGAACGCGGTGTTCGTGATCTTCGCGCCGGTGAACCAGACGTACGTCGCGCCGATGCCGACATACGGGCGGAATTTCGCGTTCGCGTCGTTGAAGTGGTAGCGCAGCAGCAGTGCGGGGCTCCACTGATACGCGCGGCCGAGCACGCCGAAGTTCGCGAACTGACCTTTTCCGGTGATGTCGAACTTCGGCGGCACACCGAGGACGAATTCGGTGGAAATGTGGTCGGTGAGGAAGTAGCCGGTCGCCAGGCCGAGCGTGTCGGCATCGTTGATGCCCGCACCGGTGTTGGGAACGGACTGATTGACGGGCGTGCCGCCGACGCCATAGACAAAGAGCGGGTCGCTGCTGTCCTGCGGGGACAGGTGAAACCAGCCGGTGCTGACGTAAAAACTACCTGCAGATTGTGCGTGTGCCGTGCCGCCCGCCAGTGCGAATGCGAGCGCTGCGGCCCCCGTAATGGCCAGTTTTCGTTTCATTGTGTCTCCTCCGATCAAAGGCGTGCTCATTATGACGACTGCGTTTAAAACCAAACAAGCTCGTAAGCTAGAGTTTTCTCCCTAGGTTTAGTACGACCGTACGCTTTCGCGCACCGCCGCGCGGGCATTCTACGCAGGTGCGCACATTCGGACCCCCGGGTATTTCCTAACGCGTTCAAACGGACATTCAGCATGGCACGGTTAGCACGACTCTACGTACCCGACCAGCCGCAGCACGTGATACTGCGCGGCCTGGATCAGCAACCCGCGTTCGTTGACGACCAGGACTACGAACTCTTCATCGATTGTCTGAAGGCCGCCGCACGCGATCATCACCTCTCGGTGCACGCCTACGTGCTGCTGCCGCGTCAGGTTCAGCTGCTCGTCACGCCGAGCGACGAGGCGAGCCTGCCGAAAGCGATGCAGGCGGTGGGGCGCCGCTACGTCGCGCATTTCAACCGGCGCTACTCGCGGCGCGGCACGCTGTGGGAAGGCCGCTACCGCGCGACCGTCATCGAAGGCGAACGCTATTTCCTGCTCGCGAGCCG
This sequence comes from Burkholderia sp. HMSC10F09, assembly GCF_001806955.1. Taxonomy (NCBI): domain Bacteria; kingdom Pseudomonadati; phylum Pseudomonadota; class Betaproteobacteria; order Burkholderiales; family Burkholderiaceae; genus Burkholderia; species Burkholderia sp. HMSC10F09. The sequence goes on along the minus strand of NZ_KV786616.1, from coordinate 12,723 downwards.
CGTGGTCGAATTGAGCCCGGTGCGCGCGCAGCTCGTCGCGACGCCCGATGCATACCGATGGTCGAGCTACCGGCACCACGTCGGGCTCACCGTCGACAGCCTGATCACCGACCATCCGCTCTACTGGGCGCTCGGCAACACGCCGTTCGAGCGGCAGCGCGCCTACAAGGAGCTGTGCGAGCAGCCGCTCGACGAGCGTCAGGCCGACCAGTTGCAGCAGGCGACGCTGAAGGGCTGGGTGCTCGGCGGCGAAACCTACCGCGAATGGGCTGCGCGCACCGCCAATCGGCGCGTGTCGCCGCTGCCGCGCGGACGCCCCAGAAAGGTGCGCGAGAACACGCCGCCGATCCAGCAGTAAGGGCCGACGGCGGCTAGGGAAGCGGCGCTGCGGGCGCCGCTTCTTTTTGCACCAAAACGATACGTCCCCAATAAAACAGCACCAGATCGAGGCGTGCCTTTAAATGGGGTTCGATCAAGCGGTTTTTGTTGCTATTCCTTTGATTCGTCGCGTATATTCCGAATTCCGGTGGCCCGGGCGAAGCGCGCCCTTCCATCGTCGGCCGCGCCGTCTCCCGCCGGGAGCGGGATCGGCGGCAAACAACAAAATGGTTCAACGGCCCTCCGGGCCCCTTTACGACGGTGTCCCCATGAACGACCACCAGCAGCCGCTCGCCGCGGTGCCCGCCGCACAAGGTCTCTACGACCCGCAAAACGAACATGACGCCTGCGGCGTCGGCTTCGTCGCCCACATCAAGGGCAAGAAGAGCCACGAGATCATTCAGCAAGGGCTGAAGATCCTCGAGAACCTCGATCACCGCGGCGCGGTCGGCGCCGATCCGCTGATGGGCGACGGCGCGGGCATCCTGATTCAGATTCCCGACGCGTTCTATCGCGAGGAGATGGCGAAGCAGGGCGTGACGCTGCCGCCGGCCGGCGAATACGGGGTGGGGATGATCTTCCTGCCGAAGGAAAACGCCTCGCGTCTCGCGTGCGAGCAGGAGCTCGAGCGCACGGTGAAGGCCGAAGGGCAGGTCGTGCTCGGCTGGCGCGACGTGCCGGTCGACCACACGATGCCGATTTCGCCGGCCGTAAAGGCCAGCGAGCCGCTGATCCGCCAGATCTTCATCGGCCGCGGCAAGGACATCATGGTGACCGACGCGCTCGAGCGGAAGCTGTACGTGATCCGCAAGACCGCGAGCCACCGCATCCAGGCGCTCAAGCTCAAGCACGGCAAGGAATACTTCGTGCCGTCGATGTCGGCGCGCACGGTCGTCTACAAGGGGCTGCTGCTCGCGGGCCAGGTCGGCGTGTACTACCGCGACCTGCAGGACGAGCGCGTCGTGTCGGCGCTCGCGCTCGTGCACCAGCGCTTCTCGACCAACACGTTCCCGGCGTGGGAGCTTGCCCACCCGTACCGGATGATCGCGCACAACGGCGAGATCAACACCGTGAAGGGCAACGTGAACTGGCTGAACGCGCGCACCGGCGCGATCGCGTCGCACGTGCTCGGCGACGATCTGCCGAAGCTCTGGCCGCTGATCTATCCGGGCCAGTCGGACACCGCATCGTTCGACAACTGTCTCGAACTGCTCGTGATGGCCGGCTATCCGCTCGTGCACGCGGTGATGATGATGATCCCGGAAGCGTGGGAACAGCACACGCTGATGGACGAGAACCGCCGCGCGTTCTACGAATATCACGCCGCGATGATGGAGCCGTGGGACGGCCCGGCCGCGATCGCGTTCACCGACGGCCGTCAGATCGGCGCGACGCTCGACCGTAACGGGCTGCGTCCGGCGCGCTACATCGTCACGGACGACGACCTCGTGATCATGGCGTCGGAAGCCGGCACGCTGCCGATTCCGGAATCGAAGATCGTCAAGAAGTGGCGTCTGCAGCCGGGCAAGATGTTCCTGATCGACATGGAACACGGCCGCATCATCGACGACAAGGAGCTCAAGGACAATCTCGCGAACGCGAAGCCGTACAAGAGCTGGATCGACGCCGTGCGCATCAAGCTCGACGAGATCGAGCCGAAGGCCGAGGAAGTCGCGGCCGGCCGCGCGCAGGGCGCGTCGCTGCTCGATCGCCAGCAGGCGTTCGGCTACACGCAGGAAGACGTGAAGTTCCTGATGGCGCCGATGGCGCAGCAGGGCGAGGAAGCGGTCGGCTCGATGGGCAACGACTCGCCGCTCGCGGTGATGTCGAACAAGAACAAGACGCTCTATCACTACTTCAAGCAGCTGTTCGCGCAGGTCACGAACCCGCCGATCGACCCGATCCGCGAGAACATGGTGATGTCGCTCGTGTCGTTCATCGGCCCGAAGCCGAACCTGCTCGACACGAACAACATCAACCCGCCGATGCGTCTCGAAGTGTCGCAGCCGGTGCTCGACTTCAAGGACATCGCGAAGATCCGCGCGATCGATCAATACACGGGCGGCAAGTTCAGCGCGTATGAGCTGAACATCTGCTACCCGGTCGCGTGGGGCAAGGAAGGCATCGAGGCTCGCCTCGCGTCGCTGTGCGCGGAAGCCGTCGACGCCGTGAAATCCGGCTACAACATCCTGATCGTGTCGGACCGCAAGACGGACGCCGAGCATGTCGCGATTCCGGCACTGCTCGCGACCTCGGCGATCCACACGCACCTCGTCCAGCAAGGCCTGCGCACGAGCACGGGTCTCGTCGTCGAAACGGGCTCGGCGCGCGAAACGCATCACTTCGCGCTGCTCGCCGGCTACGGCGCGGAAGCCGTGCATCCGTACCTCGCGATGGAAACGCTCGCGAAGATGGCCGAAGGGCTGTCGGGCGACCTGTCGCCGGAGAAGGCCATCTACAACTTCACGAAGGCGATCGGCAAGGGCCTGCAGAAAGTGATGTCGAAGATGGGCATCTCGACGTACATGTCCTACACGGGCGCGCAGATCTTCGAAGCGCTCGGCCTGTCGAGCGACCTCGTCGAGAAGTACTTCAAGGGCACCGCATCGAAGGTCGGCGGGATCGGCCTGTTCGAAGTCGCGGAAGAGGCGATCCGCCTGCACCGCGACGCGTTCGGCGACAACCCGGTCCTGCGCGACATGCTCGACGCGGGCGGCGAGTACGCGTACCGCGTGCGCGGCGAAGACCACATGTGGACGCCCGACTCGATCGCGAAGCTGCAGCACGCGACGCGCAGCAATTCGTACCAGACGTACAAGGAATACGCGCACCTGATCAACGATCAGACCAAGCGTCACATGACGTTCCGCGGGCTGTTCGAGTTCAAGGTCCAGCCGACCAAGGCGATCCCGATCGACGACGTCGAACCGGCGAAGGAAATCGTCAAGCGCTTCGCGACGGGCGCGATGTCGCTCGGCTCGATCAGCACCGAAGCGCACGCGACGCTCGCGATCGCGATGAACCGGATCGGCGGCAAGTCGAACACCGGCGAAGGCGGCGAAGACGAGAACCGTTATCGCAACGAGCTGCGCGGCATTCCGATCAAGGCCGGCGAGACGCTGAAGTCGGTGATCGGCGACGAAGTCGTCTCCGACATTCCGCTGAAGGAAGGCGATTCGCTGCGCTCGAAGATCAAGCAGGTCGCGTCGGGCCGCTTCGGCGTGACGGCCGAGTATCTCGCGTCGGCCGACCAGATCCAGATCAAGATGGCGCAGGGCGCGAAGCCGGGCGAAGGCGGCCAGCTGCCGGGCCACAAGGTGTCCGAGTACATCGGCAAGCTGCGTTATTCGGTGCCGGGCGTCGGCCTGATTTCGCCGCCGCCGCACCACGACATCTACTCGATCGAGGATCTCGCGCAGCTGATTCACGACCTGAAGAACGTGAACCCGGCCGCGAGCATCTCGGTGAAGCTCGTGTCGGAAGTGGGCGTCGGCACGGTCGCCGCAGGCGTCGCGAAGGCGAAGGCCGATCACGTCGTGATCGCCGGCCACGACGGCGGCACCGGCGCATCGCCGCTGTCGTCGGTCAAGCATGCGGGCACGCCGTGGGAGCTCGGCCTCGCGGAAACGCAGCAGACGCTCGTGCTGAACCGCCTGCGCGGGCGCATCCGCGTGCAGGCCGACGGTCAGATGAAGACCGGCCGCGACGTCGTGATCGGCGCGCTGCTCGGCGCGGACGAATTCGGCTTCGCGACGGCGCCGCTCGTCGTCGAAGGCTGCATCATGATGCGCAAGTGCCACCTGAACACGTGCCCGGTCGGCGTCGCGACGCAGGATCCGGTGCTGCGTGCGAAGTTCAAGGGCCAGCCCGAGCACGTCGTCAACTACTTCTTCTTCGTCGCCGAGGAAGTGCGCGAGATCATGGCGCAGCTCGGCATCGCGAAGTTCGACGATCTGATCGGCCGCGCGGATCTGCTCGACATGCGCAAGGGCATCGAGCACTGGAAGGCGAAGGGGCTCGACTTCTCGCGCGTGTTCTACCAGCCGGAAGGCTGCGAGGAGGTCGCCCGCCGCCACGTCGAAAGCCAGGATCACGGGCTCGAGCGTGCGCTCGACCACGTGCTGATCGAGAAGGCGAAGGCCGCGATCGAGAACGGCGAGCATGTGTCGTTCATCCAGCCGGTGCGCAACGTGAACCGCACGGTCGGCGCGATGCTGTCGGGCGTGATCGCGAAGAAGCACGGCCACGACGGCCTCGCGGACGACGCCGTGCACATCCAGCTGAAGGGCACGGCCGGCCAGAGCTTCGGCGCGTTCCTCGCGAAGGGCGTCACGCTCGATCTCGTCGGCGACGGCAACGACTACGTCGGCAAGGGGCTGTCGGGCGGCCGCATCATCATTCGTCCGACCAACGACTTCCGCGGCAAGTCCGAGGAAAACATCATCTGCGGCAACACGGTGATGTACGGCGCGCTCGAAGGCGAAGCCTTCTTCCGCGGCGTCGCGGGCGAACGCTTCTGCGTGCGCAACTCGGGCGCGACGGCGGTCGTCGAGGGTACGGGCGACCACGGCTGCGAATACATGACGGGCGGCACGGTCGTCGTGCTCGGCGAGACGGGGCGCAACTTCGCGGCCGGCATGTCGGGCGGCGTGGCCTACGTGTACGACCCGGACGGCACGTTCGCCGCGAAGTGCAACAAGTCGATGGTCGCGCTCGATCCGGTGCTGCAACAGGCCGAGCAGGAGCGCACGGTCGACCGCGCGCTCTGGCATGCGGGCATGACCGACGAAGCGTTGCTCAAGGGGCTCGTCGAGCGTCACTTCCAGTTCACCGGCTCGCCGCGCGCGAAGTCGCTGCTGGAAAACTGGGACGCGGCGCGGCGCCAGTTCGTGAAGGTGTTCCCGCACGAATACAAGCGCGCGCTGGGCGAGATCGGTGCGAAGAAGGCGGCGAAGGAAGCGCTGGCCGCCTGAGCGACGAACGACATAGCGAAGGCCGCGCGCGCATGAACGCCGCGCGCGGCTCCCCCACCCGATACATCGAACAGAAGAGCACCTTATGGGCAAGGCAACCGGTTTTCTGGAGTTCGAACGCCGCCACGAGGCGTACGAAGCACCGCTCACGCGCGTGAAGCACTACAAGGAATTCGTCGCGGCGCTGTCCGACGCGGACGCGAAGATCCAGGGCGCGCGCTGCATGGACTGCGGCATCCCGTTCTGCAACAACGGCTGCCCGGTCAACAACATCATTCCGGACTTCAACGATCTCGTTTACCGCCAGGACTGGCAGCAGGCGATCGAAGTCCTGCATTCGACGAACAACTTCCCCGAGTTCACGGGCCGCATCTGCCCGGCGCCGTGCGAAGCCGCCTGCACGCTCGGCATCAACAACGATCCGGTCGGCATCAAGTCGATCGAGCACGCGATCATCGACAAGGCGTGGGCCGAAGGCTGGGTGAAGCCGCAGCCGGCCGCGCACAAGACGGGCAAGAAGGTCGCCGTCGTCGGCTCGGGCCCGGCGGGCCTCGCGGCTGCGCAGCAGCTCGCGCGCGCGGGCCACGACGTGACGGTGTTCGAGAAGAACGACCGGATCGGCGGCCTGCTGCGTTACGGGATTCCCGATTTCAAGCTCGAGAAGTGGCTGATCGATCGCCGGATGCGCCAGATGGAAGCGGAAGGCGTGACGTTCCGCACGAGCGTGTTCATCGGCAAGGATCCGCTGCCGGAATCGATCGGCAATCTCGCGAAGGAAACGATCTCGCCGGAGACGCTGAAGGAGGAGTTCGACGCGGTCGTGATCGCGGGCGGCTCGGAGACGCCGCGCGACCTGCCGGTGCCGGGCCGCGAACTGGCCGGCATCCATTTCGCGATGGACTTCCTGCCGCAGCAGAACCGCGTGAATGCCGGCGACAAGCTCGTCGATCAGTTGCTCGCGAAGGGCAAGCACGTCGTCGTGATCGGCGGCGGCGACACCGGTTCGGACTGCGTCGGCACGTCGAACCGCCACGGCGCGAAGCACGTCACGCAGTTCGAACTGCTGCCGCAGCCGCCGGAAGAGGAAAACAAGCCGCTCGTGTGGCCGTACTGGCCGATCAAGCTGCGCACGTCGTCGTCGCACGAGGAAGGCTGCGAGCGCGACTGGGCCGTCGCGACGAAGCGCTTCGAAGGCAAGAACGGCAAGGTCGAGAAGCTCGTCGCGGCGCGCGTCGAGTGGAAGGACGGCAAGATGCAGGAAGTGCCGGGCTCGGAGTTCGAGATGAAGGCCGATCTCGTGCTGCTCGCGATGGGCTTCACGCAGCCGGCCGCGCCGGTGCTCGAGGCGTTCGGCGTCGCGAAGGATGCGCGCGGCAACGCGCGCGCGGCGACCGAAGGCGATCGCGCGTACTACACGTCGGTCGACAAGGTGTTCGCGGCCGGCGATATGCGCCGCGGCCAGTCGCTCGTCGTCTGGGCGATCCGCGAAGGCCGCCAGTGCGCGCGCTCGGTCGACGCGTACCTGATGGGGCATTCGGAACTGCCGCGCTGAGCATCGCGAGCGGGTTTCGATGAAGCCGGGCGTCCGAGAGGGCGCCCGTTTTTTTTTCGGCCGCACGCCTGCGTGCATGCGGTTTCTTGACCGCGTTTCTTCGGCTTCGGCAAGCTTCGCCTCGCTGCCATCGACGCTGCGCCCGGACGCGACGAGCGCCGCATTTTCGCGAAGCATCGCCTAACCTGATCACATACGACAGCTATTTTTCGCGATCGCGAATCCTTTCGGTTTGTAATGATCCTCGCAAACTGTCATATCATGTCGCCCCTCCGGCCGCTGACGGCCGCCGCCGCATGTTACTGACCTATTTGTAAGGACACTGGATGGAAGCACTCGTGCATGGGCTGATCGACGCCGTCAACGGCGTGCTGTGGAACTACGTGCTGATTGCGCTGCTGCTCGGCGTGGGCGCGTGGTTTACGCTGCGGTTCCGGATGATTCAGCTGAAGGCGTTGTTCCTCAGCATCCGGCTCGTCGGCAGCAAGGGCGAGCCGGGCAGCATCTCGTCGTTCCAGGCATTCGCGACGGGGCTGGCGAGCCGCGTCGGCACCGGCAATATCGCGGGCGTCGCGGTCGCGCTGACGGTCGGCGGGCCGGGCGCGATCTTCTGGATGTGGATGACGGCGCTGGTCGGGATGTCGTCGGCATTCGTCGAGGCGACGCTCGCACAGATCTTCAAGGTGTCGCATCCGGACGGCTCGTATCGCGGCGGTCCCGCATACTACATCCAGACCGGCCTGCGCTCGCGCGGCTTCGGCGTGCTGTTCTCGCTGTCCCTGATCCTCGCGTTCGGCTTCGTGTTCAACGCGGTGCAGGCCAATGCGATCGCCGACGCGTTCGACACATCGTTCGGCTGGCGCCGCGAGACCGTCGGCCTCGGCCTCGTGCTGCTGACCGCGCCGATCATCTTCGGCGGGATCCGACGCATCGCGTCGGTCGCGCAGGTGATCATGCCGGTGATGGCGATCGGCTATCTCGCGCTCGCGGTCTACGCGGTCGCGACGCACATCACGCTGGTGCCCGGCGTGATCGCGTTGATCGTGAAGAGCGCGTTCGGCCTCGAGCAGGCGGCCGGCGGCCTGACCGGCTATGCGGTCGGCCAGGCGATCGCGATCGGCGTGAAGCGCGGGCTGTTCTCGAACGAGGCCGGCATGGGCAGCGCGCCGAACGCGGCCGCGACGGCGGGCACGCGGCATCCGGTCACGCAGGGGCTGATCCAGATGCTCGGCGTGTTCGTCGACACGATCGTGATCTGCAGTGCGACCGCGTTCGTGATCCTGCTGTCCGGCCAGTATGAGCTCGGCACCGGCATGGAAGGCGCGGCGCTTACGCAGCGCGCGATCTCGAGCCACGTCGGCGACTGGGGCGGCATCTACATGGCCGTCGCGATCTTCTTCCTCGCGTTCTCGTCGGTGATCGGCAATTACGCGTATGCGGAAGGCAATGTCGACTTCATCACGAAGCGGCGCGGCGTGCTGCCGCTGTTCCGCGTCGCGGTGCTCGGCATGGTGATGTTCGGCAGCGTCGGGCAGCTGCCGCTCGTCTGGGCGATGGCCGATACGAGCATGGGGCTGATGGCGATCGTCAACCTGATCGCGATCGTCGCGCTCGGCAAGTACGTGCACGCCGCGTGGCGAGACTATCGTCGCCAGCGTGCGGCAGGCGTCGCCGATCCGGTCTTCACGCGCAACACGATTCCCGAACTCGCGCGCGTGCTGCCGGCCGACGTATGGGGCGAGCACGGCCCGCTACCGCAGCGCCCGGCGGCCGATGCGGTCGGCGAGCCGCGCGTGGCGGTGCGCGAATCATGAACGGCGACCGGCTGCGCGTGTTCGTCGCGCTGATGCCCGATGCGGCGTCGCGCGATGCGCTGCACGCGTTGCCTGTCACACGCGGCGCGCGGCGCACGCTCGCCGCGCAACTGCACGTCACGCTCGCGTTCATCGGCGCGATCGAGCGCGATCGATGCGACGCGCTCGCGGCGCGTCTGCCGGCGCTGGCCGCCGCGCATCCGTTGCCGCCGCAGCCGGTCGAGCGCATCGCGTGGTGGCCGAGCCTGCCGCGGGCGCGGCTGATCGTCGCCGAACTCGCGCGCGAGCCCGCCTGTGCGGCGCTCAACGTGGCGCTGACGGCGTCGCTCGCCGAACTCGGCCTGCCGGCCGATCCGCGTCCGTTCCGGCCGCACGTGACGCTCGCGCGATTGCCGCGCGAGGCGGTCGGGCAGCCCGCGCACGGCGGCGCGCCGGGGCGGCCGGTCGCGCTGCGCTTCGATGCGCTGACGCTGTTCGAAAGCCGGCTGTCGCACGAAGGCGTATCGCATCGGCCGATCGTGTCGGTGCCGATCGCGTGCCTCGAGCGCCGCGGGCCGGGCGAGCCCGGCGAGTGGACCTAACGCGCGTAGCGCGCGAGCGTCAGTCCGGACAGATCGATCTCCGGTTCGCGGCCGGTCACGAGATCCGCGAGCACCTTGCCCGATCCCATCGACATTGCCCAGCCGGTCGAACCGTGGCCGACGTTTAGCCAGAGACCCTCGATTCCGCTCGCGCCGAGCAGCGGCGGCCCGTCGGGCGTCATCGGCCGGCGGCCGGCCCAGAAGCGTACCGACGCGCGGTCCGCCGCATGCGGAAACCAGTCGTCGAGCACGGTCATCAGCGTGTCGAGCGCGCGCTGCCGCAGTGCCGCGCGCCGGTTGCCGAGTTCCGCGGTGCCGGCCACGCGCAGCGTCGGGCCGAAACGCGTGATCGCCGTCTTCAGCGATTCGTCCATCAGCGCGGCCCGAGGCGCGCGTTCGTCGTCGACGACGGAGAGCGTCGCCGAATAGCCCTTCACCGGATACAGCGGCACGTCGATGCCGTAGCGGCCCAGCAGATCGGCACTGTCGACGCCGAGCGCGACGACGATCGCATCGGCGGCGAGCACCGCATCGCCGCGGGCGTCGCCGTTGCCGCCATGCGGACCGGTCGGCGCGATGCACACGCCGCGCGCACGCCGCCCGGCGACGTCGAGCGCACGCACGTCGGTGCCGAAGCGAAACGCCACGCCGTTCGCTTCGCAGAGCGCCCGCAGTTCGCGCGTGAAGCGCGCGCAGTCGCCGGCTTCGTCGTCGGGCAGGTAGATGCCGCCGACGGGCGCCTGCCGCGCCCAGCGCAGCCCCGGTTCGACCGCGATGCAGCCGGCCGCGTCGAGCTCGTGAAACGCGATGCCGGCATCGCGCAGCACGTTCAGTGCGGGCTGCACCATGTCGACGTCGAATGCGCTGCGCAGCAGCTGCAGATAGCCGCGGCTCGCGCCGTAGTCGAACGGATGCCGTTCGCGAAACGCATGCAAACACGCGCGGCTGTAATACGCGATGCGCTGCATCCGCTGCTTGTTCGCGCGGAACCGTTCGAATTCGCATTCGCGCAGCCAGCGTGCGATCCAGCGCCATTGCGCGGGATCGAGCGTCGGGCGGAAGATCAGCGGCGACGCGGGCCGAAACAGGTATTTGACGAGCTTGCCCGGCATCCCGGGCGCGGCCCACGGCGTCACGTAGCCGGGCGCGATCACGCCCGCGTTGCCGAAGCTCGTCGCCTGAGCGACGTCGGCCTCGCGTTCGATCACGGTGACGTCGCAGCCCGCTTCGCGCAGGTGCCACGCGGTAGCGACGCCGATCACGCCGGCGCCGAGGACGATCACATGCATACGGTACCCGGCGCGAAACGGCGGTTCACGATGCGACGGCCGGATCGTCGGCCAGCGACTTGCCGCGCGTTTCCGGCAGCACGAGCGCGGCGACGATCACGAGCAGATAGCCGCCGCCGGCGACGAATCCGATCGCCTTCACGAGCGACATCGACTGCGACAGCGAGCCGACGAGGATCGGAAAGAACGAGCCGAGCCCGCGGCCGAGGTTGTAGCAGAAGCCCTGGCCCGAGCCGCGGATCGCACCCGGATAGAGTTCGGACAGATACGCGCCGACGCCCGCGAAGATGCCCTGCACGACGATGCCGAGCGGAAAGCCGAGCGCGAGCATCGCGGTGTCGGTGATCGGCAGCATCGTATAGGCCATCCCGAGCGTGAAGGATCCGATCGCGAACAGGATGAACGATGCGCGGCGGCCGAGCCGGTCGGACAGGATCGCGCCGACCACGTAGCCGACGAACGATCCGACGATCAGCACGACCAGATAGCCGCTCGTGTTGAATACGGACAGGTGCCGGACGGTTTTCAGATAGGTGGGCAGCCAGGTCGTGATCGCGTAGTAGCCGCCGAGCATGCCGGTGCACAGTGCGCTGCCGAACAGCGTCGCGCGCAGATGCGGCGGCGAGAAGATCTCGAGGAAGTGGCCCGACACGCGGCCTTCGTCGCGTGCGCGGCGCGTGGCCGTGTAGATGTCGGGATCGCTGACGTTGCGGCGGATATACAAAATCCACAGCGCGGGTGCGATGCCGATCCAGAAGCACGCGCGCCACGCGACCTGTTCCGGCAGCAGCGCGAAGAAGGCCCAGTAGAGAATCGCGGCCGCGGCCCAGCCGAACGACCAGCTGCTCTGCACGGTGCCGACCGCCTTCGCGCGATGCTCGGGCGAGCGGATCGTTTCGGCCATCATGATCGTCACGACCGACCACTCGCCACCGAAGCCGAAGCCCTGCAGCGTACGCGTCGCGAGCAGCTGCCAGAACGAGTGCGTGAAGCCGGACAGGCACGTGAACAGCGCGAACGTCGCGATCGTCCACTGCAGCACGCGCACGCGACCGTAGCGGTCGGCGAGGATGCCGGCGACCCAGCCGCCGATCGCGGACGAGATCAGCGAGCTCGTCGCGATCATGCCGGCCTCGCTCTTCGTCATGCCCCAGGTCGCGATCAGCGTCGGAATCAGGAACGAGTAGATCATGAAGTCGAACGCGTCGACTGCATAGCCGCCGAAGCCCGCATACAGCGTGCGGCGCTCGCGCGACGACAGTTCTCGAAACCACTGGATTGCCTGCATGCCGCTGTCTCCCGTCCCGTTCGTCATCGTGGTGCCGTGTGGCGGCTATTGTACGGTCGGGATCGCATGTGCCAAAAAGGCTGACGCGAGGCGGTGCGATCGGCGAGGCGGGAAGGCGGGATGCGACGCAAACCGTTGCGGTCGCAACGGTGCACGCGCACCTCAGAGCGTCAGGCCGCCGTCGACATGCACGACCTGACCGGTGATCTGTCGCGCCGCGTCGGAGAGCAGGAACGCGATCAGCGCGGCGACATCGTCGGGTTCGGCGATCCGGCCGAGCGGCGTCGCGTGCGCTGCGTGCGCCCACGCACCGGCGTTGTCGGCGCTCGGGCCGCGGTCCTTGCGCGTGAAGCCCGGCGCGACCGCGTTGACGGTGATCGCGCAAGCCGCGAATTCGGCGGCCGCGCTGCGTACCAGCGATTCGAGCGCGGCCTTCGCCGCCGCGGTCGCGGCGAACGGCGCGTCCGCGCGATAGCGGTGTGCGACGAACGAGCTGACCGCGACGATCCGCGCCGCGGCCGACGCTTCGAGCAGCGGCCGCGCACGCGATGCGAGCGCCGCGAATGCGCCCGGCATCGCCGCAAACGCGGACGCGAGCGCATCGGCGGACAGATCGGACACGGACTGCCGCGCCGCGAAGCCGGCGTTCGCGACCAGATGGTCGAGCCCGCCGAATTCCGTAGCGGTCGTATCGACGATCCGGGCCGCGACGCCCGGATCGGCGAGATCGCCGGTCAGCGCGATGCATCGTGCGCCGGCGGCCGTGCACGCGTGCACGACGTCGGCGAGCCGCGTACGCGACGCGTCGTCCGCGCCGCGCGCGTGCAGCGCGAGCGCGACGCCCGGTG